>DAOPQX010000322.1:0-4421 GCA_035348395.1 Vicinamibacterales bacterium
GGCCGAACAGCTCCGACTCGATCAGCTCGTCGGGGATGGCGGCGCAGTTCACCTGCACGAAGCGCTCGCGCTTGCGCAAGCTGTTCCGGTGGATCGCGCGCGCGACCAGCTCCTTGCCGACGCCGCTCTCTCCCTGGATGAGGACGGTCGCGCTGGTCGGCGCGGCGCGCCGGATCGCCTCGGTCACCACGCGCAGCGACGGCGAGTTGCCGATCATCTCGTGCTTCAGCTCGGCCGTCTCGCGCAGCTCGCGGTTCTCGGCGCGCAGGCGTCCCTGCTCGAGGGCGTTCCGAACCTGCAGCAGCACGTCCTCGCGCCCGAGCGGCTTCTCGATGAAGCCGAACGCCCCCAGCTTGGCGGCCTGGAAGGCGGTCTCCCGCGTGGCGTGCCCGGAGATCATCACGACCGGCAGCATCTCGGCAATCGCGCGCAGGCGCGTCAGCGTCTCGATGCCGTCCATGCCGGGCATCTTCACGTCCAGGAAGACCATGTCGGGCGACCCGCGCTCCACCAGGGCGATGCCGTCCTGCCCGGACGGCGCCCCGAGGAACTCGTACCCCTCGTACTCGAGGATCATCTTCAGCGAATCGCGGATGGCGGGCTCGTCGTCAATGACCAGGATGCGCGCGCTCACGTCGCTCCTTTGCTGGACTCACGTCGTCGGTCGTTCACGCGTCGGTCACACACGCCGCACGCGGGGGCCTCGCGTCACGGCTCCACCCTCACCGTGCGGAGCGCGCGCTGGCCGCTCGTCATGTGCACGAGGAAGGTCAGCACCTCGCCCGCCCGGGCACGGCCGGCGGCGCGCCGGTAGTCGGCGGCCGAGGCCACCAGCTGGCGGTTGATCTCCAGGATCACGTAGCCGCGGCGGATCTCCGCGTCGTAGGCCGGGCTCAGCGGCTCGACGTGCACCACCAGCGCCCCCCGGCTGTCGCCCCTCAGCCCCAGCCGCCGCGCGATGTCGCGGTCGAGGTCGCGCACGTCGAGGCCGATGGCCGGACGGGCTTCGTCCTCCGGCTCGCCCGACACGCGCCGGGCGTCCTCGGAGGCTCCGCGGCCCGGCCGTTCGGCCAGCTTCACGGCCAGGTCGAGCGGGCGGCCGTCGCGCACGAGGCGGAGGCGGACGGCCGAGCCCGGTTCGAAGGAGGACACCGACCGGATGAGGTCGTCGTTGTTCCCGATGGGCCGGTCCTCGATCGAGACGATCATGTCGTAGGTCCGGATGCCGGCGCGCTCGGCGGGCGACAGGGCGGCGACGTCCTCGACGAGCGCCCCGTCGCGGGAGGAGAGCTTGAGCGACTCCCGGAGGTCGGCGTCGACCTCGCGCAGCGTGACGCCGATGTAGCCGCGCACCACCCGCCCGCGGCGCTTGAGCTGCTCGAGGTTGGCGGCGGCCACGTTGATCGGCACCGCGAACCCGATGTTGCTGCCGCGCGAGCTGACCGCGGCGTTGATCCCGACCACCTCGCCGCGCGCGTTGAGCAGCGGCCCCCCGCTGTTCCCGAAGTTGATGGCGGCGTCGGTCTGGATGTAGTTGTCGAGGCTCGGGTCGAACAGCTTCCGCCCCTTGTAGCTCACCACCCCCACGGTGAGCGTGTGCTCGTAGCCGAGGGGGTTGCCGATCGCGCAGACCCAGTCGCCCACCCGCAGCTGCGACGAGTCGCCGAGCGCCGCCACCGGCAGCGGGCGGTCGGCGTCGATCTTCACCAGGGCGATGTCGGTGTCGGGGTCGGCCCCGACCAGCCGCGCGCGCACGCTGCGGCCGTCGGCCAGCTTCACGGTGATCCGCTCGGCCCCCTCGACGACGTGGTGGTTGGTGAGGATGTAGCCGGCCGTGTCGATGATGAAGCCGCTGCCCGCCCCCCGCCGCGGCGTCTCGGGGCTGTCGCGCGGCGATTCTCGATCGGGCTCCCCGAAGAGGTCGGGCGGCAGCACCCCCCGGCGCGCCCGCTGCACCCGCGAGGTGGCGTCGATGTTCACCACGGCGGGGTTGACCCGCTCGGCGATGTCGGCGAACTCCACCGCGCCGGCGGCCGCCAGCCGCGCGGTTGGGCGCGCGGCCACCGGCGCCTGCGGCCGGACCGGCTGGATCCGCTCGGGCCCCTGCAGCCAGCCCGCGACGTTCAGGCCCGTGAGGAACCCGATCACCGCGGTCAGCGCGATGGTGACGAGGGCAAAGCGCCGGTTCATGTGTCGATTATAAGCACGGGGCGCGCCGAGGCTCAGCGCCGGCCCACCAGCGCGAGAAACGCCGCCTCGTCCAGCGTGGCCACGCCCAGGGCCCGGGCCTTGTCGAGCTTGCTGCCGGCGTCGGCGCCCACCACCAGCCAGCTGGTCTTCTTGCTGACCGACCCGGTGACCTTGCCCCCGAGCGCCTCGATGGCCGCCGCCGCCTCGTCGCGCGATATCGACGACAGCGTCCCGGTGAGCACGAACGTCTTCCCCGTCAGCCGCCCGGGCGCGTCGACACCGCCCGCGGGCCGGGGCGCCTCGGTTTGGACGCCCGCCTCGCGCAGCCGCCGCAGCAGTTCCTGGTTGCGGGGCTCGTCGAAGAACTCGCGCACCGACCGCGCCACGACGGGGCCGATCTCGTCGACCGCCTGCAGTTCGTCCACGGTGGCCCGCCCCACCGCCTCGATCGACCCGAATGCGGCCATCAGCACCTGTGCCGCGCGCTCGCCGACGTGGCGGATCCCCAGCCCGTACAGCAGGCGCCACGGCGCGTTCGACCGGCTGCGGTCGATCTGGCCGACCAGGTTCTGCGCCGACTTCTTCCCCATCCGCTCGAGGGCGGCCAGCGACTCCACGTCGAGATGGTAGAGGTCTGCGTAGTCGCGCACGAGGCCGGTGGCGATCACCTGCTCGATCAGCGCCTCGCCGAGCCCCTCGATGTCCATCGCCCGGCGCGAGGCGAAGTGCTCGAGGCCGCGGCGCAGCCGCGCCGGGCAGGCGCTGTTGACGCAGCGCCACACCACTTCGCCCTCGGGCTTGTGCAGCGTGCTGCCGCATTCCGGGCAGGCAGAAGGCATGCGCCACGGGCGGCTGTCGGGCGGCCGCATCGCCAGGATCGGCTTGACGATCTTCGGGATGACGTCGCCCCCCTTTTCGACGAGCACGGTGTCGCCCTCGCGGATGTCACGCCGGGCGATCTCCTGCTCGTTGTGGAGGGTGGCGAGGCCGATCGTCGAGCCCGACACGCGGACCGGCTCGAGGACCGCGTAGGGGGTCACGGCCCCGGTCCGGCCCACGTTGACCTCGATTCGGTGCAGCCGCGTGGTGGCCTGTTCGGCCGGGAACTTGAACGCGAGCGCCCAGCGCGGGAACTTCGAGGTCGCCCCCAGCCGCCGGCGCAGCGCCAGCTCGTCGAGCTTGATGACCACCCCATCGGTGTCGAACGGCAGCTTGTGGCGTTCCTCACGCCACCCGGCGCAGTAGGCCAGCACCTCGTCCACCCCGCGGCAGAGCCTCCAGTGGGGCTCGACGGGAAGGCCGAGCGCGCGGAGCCGGTCGAGCGTGGCCGAGTGGCGGTCGGGCACCACGCCCGGCCCCCCCAGCAGCTGGTAGACGAACGACGAGAGGCCGCGCTTGGCCACCAGGCGCGGGTCGAGGTTGCGGATGGCGCCGGCGGCCGCGTTGCGCGGGTTCGCGAAGATCGGCTCGTCGCGCGCCTCCCGCTCGCGGTTCACCCGCTCGAAAGCCTGCCGGGGCAGGTAGACCTCGCCGCGCACTTCGATCCGGCCCGGCACCGCCTCGCGCAGATGCAGCGGGATGGCGCGCACCGTCCTCACGTTCGACGTGACGTCCTCGCCGCGCTGCCCGTCGCCGCGGGTCACCCCGCGCACCAGGACGCCGTCCTCGTAGACGAGCGAGATGCTCAGGCCGTCGATCTTCAGCTCGGTCACGTAGGCGAGCGCCGCGCCGGCCGCCCCGAGCCCCCGGCGCGCCCGCTCGTCGAAGGCGCGCACCTCGTCCTCGCTGTACGCGTTGTCGAGCGAGAGCATCGGCACCGAGTGCTCGACGGTCGCAAACCCCTCGACGGGCCTGCCCCCGACCCGCTGCGTGGGCGAATCGGGGGTCACCAGGTCGGGGTGCTCGCGCTCGAGCGCTTCGAGCTCGTCGAGCAGGGCGTCGAACTCGGCGTCGGAGATCTCCGGATCGTTGAGGACGTAGTACCGCTCCTCGTGATGCCGGATTTGGGATCGCAGCTCCGCGATGCGTTCGGCAGGAGTCATGGCAGGTCGGTGGACCGGAGTTCGCCGCGCCGCCGGCCCGCTAGCGGTCGCGCGCGAGCACGAAGTCGGGCAGGGCCATCAGCGCGTCCCGATCGGGTCCGGGCGGGAACACCTCGAGGCTGCGCCGCGCGGCGGTCGCGTACTCGGCGGCCCGTGCCATCGCGTACTCCACGGCCCCGGTCTCGGCCA
>DAOPQX010000323.1:0-4420 GCA_035348395.1 Vicinamibacterales bacterium
CGCTGGGGTGGCGTTCGGCTTCGCGCGAAAAGCACTTGTCACGCGTGTCGCGCTCTGACAACGAACCCTCTGCGCCTGCGTTGACCCTCCTCATCGCCCGGTCGCGATTCCGCGCGCCGCGACCCAGGCGCTCGACCAGGCCCACTGGAAGTTGAAGCCGCCGAGGCGGCCATCCACGTCGAGCATCTCGCCCACCAGGTACAGCCCCGGGCGCACCCGCGATTCGAGCGTCGCCCGGTTCACCTCGTCGAGCGCGACCCCGCCGGCGGTGGCCTCGGCGAAGTTGTAGCCCCGCGACCCGGTGACCGCCAGGTCCCACCCGACGAGGGCCTTGGCGAGCACCGCGCGCGTGGCTCGCGGAAGCTGCGCCATCTGCACTGCCGGTTCGATGGACAAGTGGGCGAGCACGGCGTCGGCCACGGCGGAGGGGACCAGAGAGGCCAGCGTCGAGCGGAGGCTTGCCGCAGGCCGCCTCCCGGCAGCCTCGAGCAACGCCTGCTCGGCCCCACGGGCATCGAGAGCGGGAAGGAACGACACCCGCACGCGCACGGCTTCCTGGCCCAGCGCCGCGCGGTGCCAGTGCCGCGACGCGTCGAGCGCCACGGGCCCGCTGACGCCGAAGTGCGTCCACAGCAGCGGCCCCCGCAGGCGGGCGAGCTGCCGGCCGCCGTGCTCCACCGTCAGCGCCGCGTCGTGCGACACGCCCGACAACTGCTGGTGGAACGCGGCCGTGCCCTCCTTGCCGGAAAGGCTCGACACCGCGCGCGACAGGCCGCAGCCGACCACGAGCGGCGCAAGCGCCGGCGTCGTCTCGACGATCGTGTGGCCGAGCGAGGCCGCCATCCGGAGGCCCTCGCCGTCGCTGCCCGACTTCGGCAGCGAGCGGCCGCCCGTCGCCAGCACGACGGGGCCGGCGGCAAGCAGCGGCTCCAGGCGGGTCACCCGCTCGCCGGTGACAATCGTCACGCCCAGCCGGCCCGCCTCGTCGAGCAGGGCGTCGAGCACGGTGCGGGCCCTGTTGGTGTCGGGAAAGAGCTTGCCCGACTCCTCCTCGTGGACACTCACACCGATCTCGCGGAAGAAGGCGATAGTCGCCTCCACCGGGAAGGCCGCGAGCACCGACGCGACAATGCGCCGGTCGCCGCCCCAGTAGTCGGACGCGGTGACGACACGGTTGGTGAGGTTGCAGCGGCCGCCGCCGCTCACGAGGATCTTGGCGCCGAGGCGCCTGGCCCCGTCGAGGACGGCAATGCGGAGAGCCGGGCGGCGCCGCGCGAGGAAGATCGCAGTGGCCAGCCCCGCCGCGCCGCCGCCAACGATGTGCACCGGCATCGCGGGTCAGACTATCACGCCGCATCTGTCAAGGGTGTCACACTGCATTCCCGATCACGTTCAACGCAGGGGGGCAGAGGGCCCTCAACCCAGCCCCTACCCCCGGCGCTCTGCTGCGCCGGGCAGCGCGTGAGCGGGTGACGCGGGGCGCGTCCTCGATACGTGTGAGTAGCGAGGTTGGCTCGAGGAGGGATTCAGCAACAGCGCGGGGGCGCAAGTGACGACGGTCTGTCGGGGAGAGTTGTCCGAGGTGCCGGAACGGGAAGGGTTTTCTCTGTGTCTCTGCGTCTCTGTGTTGAACGTGACGTGCGTCAGTGCACTCGCCAGTGCGCCGGCGTCTGATGGGGCCAGCTTTCGACGAACTTCTTCGCGTGGTCCATCATCCCGAGCAGCGCCTCGCGGTTGTGCGCCATCTCCTCGGGGGTGCTGACGTCGAGCAGCCGGTCGGCCGCCTGCATGAAGGCCGTCAGCAGCGACAGCACTCCCTGGTTGGCGTCCGCCTCGTGGCGCTCGAGCACGTCGAGGATTCCCTCCACCATCGTCGAAACGTCGCTGCCCTCGTGGGCCTCGTCCCGGGCCGCGGTCACGATCTCAACGCCCTTGCCCCTGGTCGCCTTCGGCCGCTTGTCCATGCGCCTTCCTTGTTCGCCAACCCACGACGCCGGTTCACCCCGGGAGGCTGCAAGACCGCCGCCAAGCAGCCTTCACGAGAAACCCGTGCGTTCCGCTGTCCGCGGCCGGCCCGACTCCGATTTCGTGGACCAAAAGTCGCGGATTCCCGCACTACGCTGCCGGGCTAGCGGCGGCTCGCCAGCCGCGTGGCCAGTTCCACCGCCGCCACCGCGTCCTGGGCGTAGCCATCGGCGCCGATCGTGTCGGCGAAGGCCTGGCTGACGGGAGCGCCGCCGACCATCACCTTCACGCCGCCCCGAAGCCCCGCGCGCTCCAGCTCCTCTATGACCTTCTTCTGCCCCATCATCGTCGTCGTCAGCAGCGCCGAGAGGCCGACCAGCCCCGCGCCGGTCTCCCTCACCGTGTCGACGAACCGCTCGGCCGAGACGTCCACGCCGAGGTCGTGCACCTCGAAACCGTTGGCCGAGAGCATCGTCGCCACCAGCGACTTGCCGATCTCGTGGATGTCGCCGCGCACCGTCCCGATGACAACCGTGCCAGCAGACTGCACGGTTTCGCGCCGGGCCTTCAGCTCGGGCTCGAGCAGCGCCATCGCCTGCTTCATGCCGGCCGCCGACACGATCAGGTTCGGGAGGAAGTACTCGCCCGACGAGTACTTGTCGCCCACGGTGCGCATGCCGGGGACCAGCCCCTCGTTGATGATGCGCAGCGGCTCGACGCCCGCGGCCAGCGCCTCGCGGGTGCCGGCCACCGTGGCATCCGGGTCCCCTTCCACGACGGCGGCAGTGATCTGTTCGAGGAGTTGAGAGGACATGTTCAGTTGTCAGTTTTCAGTTGTCAGTGTTCGTCTTCCGCAGGCTCGGCAGGCGGCGCCTACTCCGGCAGCTCCGCCAACTCCGGCAGCTCCTTCATGCCGAACTTCTGCGCCGCGCGCGTGGCGATCGACCGCAGCTCGGTGCGAACCTCCGATGACATGGACGGCTGCTCGTACGACGCCACCAGCTGATCGACGCGCTCGGCGGCGCGCTCGGCCGTTGTCTTCGCTCCCTTGCGCTTCCAGCCGTCGTAGGTCGAGCGGTCGATGACGGCGGACGGGAGGTACAGCTCCTTCGCGAACCAGCGCAGCGTGTGCGGGTCGGCAAGGTAGTCGGCCTGGTGCCCGTGCCTCTTGAACAGGTCGAGGGCGATCGGCTCCTCGCGCGGCTCGATGCCGCGAATCAGCCGCTTGGCCATCCCGATCATCTCGGCGTCGAGCACGAGCTTCTCGAGGCTCTGGCAGCTCTCGAAGTCGAGCATGCCGGCGCCCGACACCATGTTCACGCCGGCGAGGGCGGCCATCACCGTCCCCCCCATCGACTCCATGCCGCACTGGGCATCGAGCACCTTGGCGTCGCTCATGCCGAGATACGCGTGCGTCGGCAGGCCGAGGTGCTTGCCCACCTGCGTGTACGCGCAGTCGATCATCCAGGTCCCGACGTCGCCCATGGGGGTCGTGCCCTCCCGCATGTCGAAGGCGGCTGGCGAACCGCCCCAGACAATCGGGGCGCCGCGCCGCGCGAGCTGGCCGATGGTGATGCCACTCAGGTTCTCTGCGGCGTGCTGCACGACCGCGGCGGCCAGGGTGACCGGCGCGGTCGCGCCGGCCAGCGGCATCGAGACCAGCTCGGCCGGGATCCCCGCCCGCGCGCAGTCGATGAGGTTCTGGCAGGTGAGGTCGGACCACAGCAGCGGCGGCGACGGGCAGACGTCGAACACGGCAATCGGGCGCGCGGCGAGTGCCTCTTCCCCGCCCGCGACCAGCGCGAGCATCTCCTTCATCACCCACCAGGTGTCGGTCCTGAACGCGCCGGTGATAATCGGTTTCCTGATGAAGTTCAGCGCAAGGTAGAGGCGGTAGAGGTCGCCGATCTCGGCAGCCACGTCGCCGCAGATCATCGACGTGCTCTGCGCGTCGAGCTGCGGGAGACGCTCCACCAGCTTCACGAGGCGGACGAAGTCGGCCGTCACGGGCACCCGCTCCTGGCCTGTCGCGGGATCGAGGATGGCGAGCGCCGCCGACCCGGGGTCGAAGTGCACGTGGTCGCCGCCGTAGTGCACCGCCGGGCGGCCGTCGAGCGTATAGAGGTCGAACGCCTTCGGCACCGAGCCGAGCGCGTCACGGACGATCTTCTCGGGGATCCGGGCGACCAGCGCCCCCCGATCCACCTCGGCCCCCGCCTCGGCCAGCAGGCGCAGGGCCTCCTCGTTGTGCACGCGGACGCCGGGCTCTCGCAGCAGCGCCAAGGCCTCGCCGACGATCCGCTCGACCAGCTCCTCGCTCAGCACCCGCACCGTAGGACGCATATCGGCGAATCGTAGTGCGCAAGGCCACTTGCGCGCAAGCGCGCAGATCGGGGCGGGTGAAAAGTACTCGGCTGTCGCGAAAGGCTACGCCAGACGGCTCGGAGAAGCCGTT
>DAOPQX010000324.1:0-4404 GCA_035348395.1 Vicinamibacterales bacterium
GACCATCGTGCGGGGGAAGGTGCTGATGAAGGATCGGCGCGTGCTCACGCTCGACGAGAACCGCGTCCTCGCCGACGCGCGCCGGCTGGCCGCCGAGGTGAAGGCGGCGGTCGTCAGCCGCTAATCACGCCGATGTAGGGGAGGTTGCGGTACCGCTCGCCGTAGTCGAGGCCGTACCCCACCACGAAGCGATCCTCGATCGTGAAGCCGACGTGCTCGACCTTCACGTCCACCTTCCGCTGCGAGGGCTTGCTCAGCAGGCACGCCGTCCGCAGCGACTTTGGCGACCGCGCCCGCAGGATCTCCTGGAGGTAGGCGAGCGTCAGGCCGGTGTCGACGATGTCTTCGACGATGATGACGTTGCGGCCCTCGAGGCCGGCGTCGAGGTCCTTGACCATCCGAACCTCGCCAGAGGACCGCGTCCCCTTTCCATAGCTGGAGACCGCCATGAAGTCGAGGGTGACGTGCCGATCCATCGCTCGAACCAGGTCGCCGAGGAAGAGGAACGCCCCCTTGAGGATCGCGACGAGGTGGATGTCTTCATCGGGCTCGTAGAGGCCGGCGATTTCGCGGGCCATCTCGGTGACGCGGGCGCTGATCTGGTCGGCGGTCAGCAGGACGGAGAGGCCACGGTCCCACGTTCGATCGGGCATGACGCTGGAGCCTAGCACACTTCCCGATTGAAGTGGCTACAGCGCCCGCTATATGCTGCGGTGCTGGCGCGGGGCCTACCCGGTCCCGGCGCCGGGGGATTCCCGGGTGACGATCGCCATGTCCTCCCACTCGTCGACGACGCCGGAACAGGTCGCCCGGCTGATCGACCACACGCTGCTGAAGGCCGAGGCGACGCCGGCCGACATCGACCGCCTCTGCGACGAGGCGTCGGTCGCTGGGTTCTACGCCGTCTGCGTCAACCCGGTCTTCGTCGCGCGGGCCGCACGCCGCCTCAGGCAGGCGCCGGTCGTGATCTGCAGCGTCGCCGGCTTCCCCCTCGGGGCCGTGCGCACCGAGGTGAAGGCGCTCGAGGCGCGGCGGGCCATCGAGGACGGCGCCGGCGAGGTGGACATGGTGATCCACGTGGGCGCCCTGAAGGCGGGGGAGACGGCGGCAGTGCGCGACGACATCGCCGCGGTGGTGGACGCGTGCCGTCGCGGAGCCGCCCGCTGCAAGGTCATCCTCGAGACGGCGCTGCTCGACGAGCCGCTGATCCTCGCGGGCTGCCGCGCCGCCGTCGAGGCGGGGGCCGATTTCGTGAAGACCTCGACGGGCTTCGGTCCCTCGGGGGCGAAGGCCGAAGACGTGGCGCTCATGGCGCGGACGGTTCGCGAAGCCGGGCTCGGGGTGAAGGCCGCCGGGGGCATCCGCAGCTACGCGCAGTTCCGCGAGATGGTGGCGGCAGGAGCGACGCGGGTGGGGACCAGTGCCGGGCTTCGGATCCTCGAGGAGGCTCGGGGCGGGATCGTTCCGCCCCGGTGACGCGGCGCCCTGCCGCGGAAAAGGAGAACGTGTGGCGAAGGAACTGAGCAAGGACGTGTTGAACCGCCTGGCCCGGCTGGGGGCCCAGGCGAGGCTGGACGAGCTCGAGGCGGAGCGTCGGGCGATTCTCAAGGCATTCCCGGGTCTTGGCGGCGGGCGCAAGCCAGCGGCGGTGGAGACGCCGGCGGCCAAGCCGCCCAAGAAGGCGCGCAAGAAGCGGAACGTTTCGGCCGCCGCGCGCAAGGCGGCGTCCGAACGGATGAAGCAGTACTGGGCCGCGAAGAAGCAGGCGCAGCCCTAGCGCCGCCCGCAAAGGTCGATGCCTGACTTGGCGCGGGCGATTACCTGGCTGAGCGACGGCGTCTGGGGGCCCTGGAACACCGCCATCGGCCCGGTGCCCGGCCCGCTCGTCCTGCTGCTGCTGGGCGTCGGCCTGTTCCTGACACTCCGTTACCGCTTCGTCCAGGTCCGGCGCTTCCCCGCGGCCCTCCGCGCCATTGTCGGGCAGCAGTCGGGGACCGGCGGCGTCCTGACGCCGTTCCAGGCGTTCATGACGGCGCTCGCCGCCTCGATCGGGACCGGCAACATCGCCGGCGTGGCGACGGCGGTGGTCGCGGGGGGGCCCGGCGCGGTCTTCTGGATCTGGTGCTACGGCTTCTTCGCCACCGCCATCAAGTTCACCGAGGCCGTTCTCGGCACCACCTTCCGCCTCTCGCGGGCCGGCGGCGTCGCGTCCGGCCCGATGTACTACTTGCGAGACGGCCTCGGGAGGCCGCGCCTGGCGGCGGCGTACGCCCTGGTCGCCGGCATTGCGGCGCTCACCACGACCCCCTTCACGCAGCCCAACTCGATCGCGGTGGCGTTCGAGTCGGAGTTCGCGCTCTCGCCGCTCGCGTCGGGCGTCCTCATCGCGGTCCTCACCTGGCTGGTGATCATCGGCGGCGTGAAGTCGATCGGCCGGGCGGTGGAGAAGCTCTCGCCGCTGAAGGTGTTCCTCTACCTGGCGGGGGGCCTCTTCGTGATCCTCGTGAACGCGGACCGCCTGCCCGAGGTCTTCGAAGCGATCGTCCGAGAGGCGTTCTCGCTGCGCGCCGCCGCGGGCAGCGCGACCGGCATGGGGGTGATGGTGGCGATGCGCTACGGGCTGGCGCGCGGCGTCTACGCGAACGAGGCCGGCTACGGCACGGCCGCCGTGGCGTACGGCACCGCGCGCAGCAGCGAGCCGCTGCAGCAGGGACTGAACGCGATCATCGAGGTGGTCGTCGTGTCGTTCGTCACCTCCTCGATCAGCGCCCTGTCGATCCTCGTCACCGGCGCCTGGCAGTCGGGCCTCAACAGCACGGCTGCCGTCGCCTACGCCTTCGACTCGGCCATCCCGGTGGCGGGCGGCCCGATCGTCGCCGTCTGTGCCTTCCTGTTCGGGTACACCACCCTCATCGGCTGGGCGTATTACGGCGAGCAGTTCTTCGAGTACATCCTGGGCCTGCGCGTCACGGTTCCCTACCGCTGGATCTACTGCGGCCTGATCGTGTTCGGCGCCACGGCGCGCGTGGAGACGGTGTGGGCCTGGGGAGACCTGATGAACGGGCTGCAGGTGTTCCCGAACATGGTCGGGGTCCTGGGCCTCAGTGGGCTCGTGGCCGCGCGCCTGGCGAAGAGGAAGACGTAGGAGGGAGAACGCGAGCGCGGAAGGTGGAGCGGGCTACGGGGATCGAACCCGTCTAACTGGCTTGGGAAGCCAGGGCATTACCACTATGCTAAGCCCGCCCGAACCCTGACATTGTAAGGGCAGGGCGGCGGCGCTGCAAGCCCGCCGCCGGCCTGCCCCTCGCCCGTCCGCTCTCAGGAACGGACGTAGGCCAACACCTCGTCCCGTTTCTCCGCCATCAGTTCCGGCGTCTTCGCCTCGAGGTTCAGCCGCAGCAGCGGCTCGGTGTTCGACGGCCGGACGTTGAAGTGCCAGTCGGGATATTCGACCGACACCCCGTCCATCTCGTAGACCGTCGCGTCCGCGTAGCGGGCGGCGAGGCCGGCCAGCTTTTCGGCAGCCGCCTCCATCGAGGCGAGCTTGGTGTTGATCTCGCCCGAGATGAAGTACTGCTCGTGCAGCGGCGCCAGCAGCGCCTCCAGCGTCTGCCCCTTCCGCGACATCAGCTCGAGGATCAGCATCGCGGGAATGAAGCCGTTGTCGGCGTAGAAGTTGTCGCGGAAGTAGTAGTGTCCCGTGACCTCGCCGCCGAAGATGGCGTTCTCCTCGCGCATCCGCCGCTTGATGAACGCGTGACCGACGCGGTTCATGAGCGCGCGGCCCCCGTAGCGCGCCACGGTGTCCTTCACCGCGTAGCTGGCCCTGAGGTCGTAGATGATCGTCGCGCCGGGGTGGCGGATGAGGAAGGCCTCGGCCAGCAGCGCCGTGATGAAGTCGCCGGGGACGAAGCCGCCCTTGCCGTCGATGAAGAAGCAGCGGTCCGCGTCGCCGTCCCACGCGATCCCGATGTCGGCCCCCTGGCGCACGACCTGCTCGACGATGTCGCGGCGGTTCTCCTCGATGAGCGGGTTGGCCTCGTGGGTGGGGAAGGTCCCGTCGATCGTGAAGCACAGCTCGGTCGTCCGGCAGGGGAGGCCGGCGAAGAGCTTCGGCGCGACGAGCCCGGCGATGCCGCACCCCGCGTCGAGCACGACGTCGAACGGCTTGATCACGGCCGGGTCGATGAAGCCGAGAACGTGCCGGACGTAGTCGTCGAGCACGTCGCGCGTCTCGACGGCGCCCGGCCGCGGGGCGGGCATCGGCAGCGTGCCGTTCACCAGCATGTCGCGGATGTCGGAGATCCCCGCGTCGCCGGACAGCGGAAAGGCCCCGCGCCCGACCATCTTCATGCCGTTGTACTGCTTGGAGTTGTGCGAGGCGGTGATCTGCGCGCCGCCGTC
>DAOPQX010000325.1:0-4383 GCA_035348395.1 Vicinamibacterales bacterium
TCCGCAACAATACCGGAAACACGTTGCGGCTCGCGGAAGCCGCCGTGCAGCACGAGGCCGGGCCGGCCCCAGAGGCTGGCGAGGTAGGCGGCGAGCGGGCCGGTCATCTCGCGGAACTGCGTGAAGACCAGCATCTTCTCCTGCCGCGCCGAGACCACGTCCACGATCTCGGCCAGCCGTGCCCACTTGCCGCTGTCGGCCGGTCCCCAGGCCTGGTCGCCCAGCCAGTGCGACGGGTGGTTGCAGATCTGCTTGAGGCGCAGGAGCGACGCGAGCACCAGGCCGCGCCGGTCGATCCCCTCGGTCGTCTCGGCCAGCCGCCGCTTCAGGTCGCGCACGGCCTGCTCGTAGAGGGCGGCCTGCACGCGGCTCAGAAGACAGTACGCGGTCACCTCGGTCTTGTCGGGAAGGTCCGAGATGATCCGCGGGTCGGTCTTCAGCCGGCGGAGGATGTAGGGGCGCACGAGGTCGCGCAGCGGGCCGAAGGCGTTGTGGGGACGCTCGGCCAGCCGCCTGGTCATCTCGGTGAACTGGCGCGCCGACCCGAGCAGCCCCGGGTTCAGGAAGTCGAAGATCGACCAGAGGTCGCCCAGGCGGTTCTCGATCGGCGTGCCGGTCAGCACGATCCGCCCCCGCGACCGCAGCGACTTCACCGCCCGGCTCTGCTGCGCCGCGGCGTTCTTGATCGCCTGCGCCTCGTCCAGGACGACGAGGTTCCAGTCGGCGACCGCCATCCAAGAGAGACGGCGCACGGTGCCGTAGGTGGTGAGGACGATGTCGGCCCGGGCGAGCCGCTCCGGATCGGGCGATTTCAGTTCGGCCGCGGGGACCGCCGAGGGGTGCGCGACGAACGTGGAGAGGGTTGGGGTGAACCTGGCGATCTCCGCCGCCCAGTTCGGCAGCACCGATGCCGGCGCCACCAGCAGCGTTCCGCCGCAGCCGGTCTTCCGCCGCTCGATCGCCGCCAGCAGCGCCAGCACCTGCACCGTCTTGCCAAGACCCATGTCGTCGGCCAGGCACGCCCCGAGGCCAAGCGACGACAGGAAGTGCAGCCACCGAACGCCCACCTGCTGGTAGGGGCGCAGCGATCCCTGGAAAGCCTCCCCGGGGTCCACGCCCCCGAGCGCGTCGGGCGATCGCAGGCGCTGCAGGACGCCGGCCAGCCACGGTCCCGCCTCCACTCCCGCCCACGCGCGGTCCTCCTCGTCGGCCGCCTCCTGCAGCCGGGGGTCGGCCCCGGCCACCAGCCTCATCGCCTCGACGAAGCTGAGCCCCTCGCGTGCCGCCGCCTGCTCGATGCGGCTGAAGCGGTCGATCATCCCGCCGAGACGCTCGCGATCGATCTCCACCCACCGGCCGCGAAGCAGCGCCAGTCCCTCGGTGGCCCGCAGCAGCGATCGGATTTCCTCGGCAGTCAGCCTTTCGCCGTCGAGCGTGACCTCTACGTGGAAATCGAGCAGCGACTCGAGGCCGAGGCCGCCGGCAGCCGGCTTTGCGCCCACCCGTGCGACGACGGTCGGGCGGGGAGGGCGACCGGCCTTCCAGTGCGCCGGCACGCGCACGATCACGCCGGCGTCTTCGAGCACGTGCACGTCGCGGAGGAAGTTCAGCGCCTCGGCCGGCGTCCAGCGCAGGGGGTGGAAGACCTCGCCGCTCTCGACCATGGCCTTCAGCCAGGCGCAGCGCTCGGCGGCCCGCTGCACGGGAACCAGGAGCGACAGCAGCGCTCCCCGGTTGGCCGCCCCGCCGTACTCCTCGAGCGCGCGCCCGAGCGGGACGTGCCGCGGCTTGCCCTGCGACGACAAACCTTGCGTGTAGGTGGCGAGGAAGGCGAACGGCGCGTCCGGGTCGCGGCGGTTCTCGGCCAGGTGGAAGTGCACCCGCCCGACGGTATTCCAGGCGCCGTTGAACGTGCGGAGGACGTCCTGGACCGCGGCGCCGCTCTCGGCGAGGCGGGTCGCGAAGGCGGCGTCGAGGTCGGTCCAGAGCGCCCGCAGCGACGCGGCGGTGACGTACTCCGCCCCGGCCATCGGCGGCACCGCGGCGGCCGTCGTCTCGAGCACCTCGTCGGGCGGCGGCGCGACGTGCGGCGACTCGGGCTGCGCGCAGAGCGCGCTCACGAACCGTGCGGCGAAGTCGCGCCAGTAGTCCCACGCAGGGGGCAGCGGGGTGGTCACCTCGCCGGCGCCGAGCTGGAGCAGGCCCTCCCCGTGGCCGCGTTCGAAGGCTGCGGCGAGCCGCGGCGCTACCTGCGAGGTCGGGTCCCGAATCTCGGCAAGAGCCGCCGGTTCGAGATCCGACCCCGATGCCAGCAGCTGGCCGCGCGGCGTGAAGACCGGCTCGAGCGGCATCAGCGGCAGTCCACCAGCACCCGGCCGAGTGCGCTCCGCGACATGAGCGCCTCGCAGGCCCCGATGACCTCGGGCAGCCGCACCGTCCGGCTGGCGATTCTGGCGAGCGCGGGCGGCCGCAAGTCGGCGCCGAGCCGGTTCCAGATCCCGGTCCTCAAGCCCATCGGGCAGTTCGCCGAGCTGGCCCCGAGCAGGCTCACGCCGCGGAGGATGAAGGGGAAGACGTTCCCCTCGAAGCCGGGGCCGCCGGCATTGCCGATCGCCGCTACGTTCCCCCATGGCACGACGTGCCTCAGGAGTCCGGCCAGGAGCGCTCCGCCGACGTTGTCGATCGCACCGCCGAACCGCGCCGACTCGAGCGGGCGGCTCCCGATCCGCAAGCCCTCCGGGGTCACCACCTCGTGCGCTCCCAGCTCGCGCAGGTAGCCCTCGTGCCCGGGACGGCCCGTCACCGCCACCACCCGGTAACCTCGCCCCGCCAGCATCGACACCGCCGCCGATCCGACGCCCCCGGTTGCGCCGGTCACGACGATCGCGCCCTTGCCTGGGTCCTGGCCGTTGGCTTCCATCCGGTGAAGCGCCAGCGCCGCCGTGAAGCCGGCCGTGCCGAGCACCATCGCCTCGCGGAGGTCGAGGCCGGCGGGAAACGGCACCACCCAGTCGGCCGGCACCCGCACGACCTGGGCGAACCCGCCGTCGCCGCTCTCGCCCAGCCCCATGCCGTTCACCAGCACGGCGTCGCCGGGTCGAAAGCGCGGGTCTGCAGACGACTCGACGCGGCCCGAGACGTCGATCCCGGCATTGAGCGGCAGGCGCTTGTAGATCGGCGCCCGGCCCGTCACACCGAGGGCATCCTTGAAGTTGACGCCCGACCACTCGGCGCGGATGACGACCTCGCCGGGGGTGAGATCGTCCGGCGACATCTCGACCACCCGCGCGGCGGTCGCCTCCTGTTCCCGGAACACGCGGCACGCGAGCATGCGATCGTTCTCCTACTCTCCCTCTTTTCCTACCCTCCGAGTTCCTGCCGGACGATGACGTAGTCCTCCACCGGGCGGCCGCCGATGAGGTGCTCCTGGATGATCCGCTCGAGCACAGGCGGGTCGCAGGCGCGGTACCAGACGCCCTCGGGGTAGACGACCGCGATCGGGCCGTCCGCGCAGATGCGCAGGCAGTTGGCCCTCGTGCGCAGCACGCCGCCCTCCTCCGAGAGCCCCAGCTCCTTCAGCCGCCCCTTGAGGTAGTCCCACGCGGCGATGCCCCGCTCGAGGTCGCAGCACTTGGGCTTGCTCTGCTCGCAGCAGAGGAAGATGTGATGGCGGGCGGCGGTGACGCCGACAGACGACGCCTTTGCGCGGAGGCGTTCGAGCCCCGAGTCGTCAGGGGTTTGGTCCATGGGGGAAGTATTCCACAGGATCGCGGCCCACCCCGATTCCCCACTCCCGATTCCCGACTGCCGAATCCTGGATCCCGACTCCCGATTCCCCGAATCCCGAATCCCGAATCCCGATTCCTGTATGCTGTGAGATTGTGCCTGTTCCCGAGGTGCCCTGCAGGTGAAGCGTCCCGACATCCCGCCGGCCGTCCTCGCGCTCTCCGGCGCGCACATGGTCAGCGACATCTTCTCGAACATCTACGCGCCGCTGCTGCCGCTGTTCATCCCGAAGCTCGGCCTGTCGCTTGCCGGCGCCGGCGCGCTGGCGATGGCGATCCAGCTCTCGGGCTCGGTTGCGCAGCTGTTCTTCGGCCCGCTGGCCGATCGCTGGCGGCCGCGGGTGCTCGCGGTGGCCGGCCCCGTCGTGACGGTGAGCTGTCTCGGGTTCGCCGGCTGGGCGGTCAGCCCGCTCATGCTCGGCGCGATCCTCGTGGTGGGGAACCTCGGCAGCGCGGCCTTCCATCCCACCGCCGCGGCCATCGTGAACCGTGTCGGTGGCGAGCGGCGCGGAACGGCGATGTCGGTGCACGTCACCGGCGGGGCGATTGGGAACGCGGTCGCGCCGCTGGTCTTCGCCCCCTACGCGGCGCGCTTCGG
>DAOPQX010000326.1:0-4380 GCA_035348395.1 Vicinamibacterales bacterium
CCGACGTTGGGCCGCCCGCCAATCGCAACGGTCGCACCTTCCCGGATCACACGCCCCCGGGCCGCGGTCGCCAGCAGTTCATCGACCATCGCCGCCGCCCGTTCCAGCGCCGCCCGCGCCTCGCCTCCGGCCACGAACCGGTACCCCTCGTCTGGGAAATCGATCGACGCTTCGAGGCGCGCGGCCAGCGAGAACAGCTCCCGCTCGATCCCGGCAATTCGCCCGCTGAGCGTCCCGGTCAGCTGGTCGAAGGCCACCCGGGCCTGGAGCGGTGTGGCCGCGTCCACCAGGTCGCGCACGGCCTCGGCCTGCGCCAGGTCGAGGCGCCCGTTCAGGAACGCCCGGAGCGTGAACTCGCCCGGCCCCGCCATGACCGCCCCGGCCCTCACCGCCGCGGCAATCACCTCGGCCACCACGGCCATGCTGCCGTGCAGGCTCAACTCGACGACATCCTCTCCCGTGTACGAGGCAGGCGCGCGGAACGGAAGGACCACCGCCTGGTCGATCGCCCAGCGAGCCGCCGCAGCGCCGCCCTCCGTCACTCGGACGCCTTCGGTGCGGGACCCGTGCACCTCGCCCCGGTCGCGGCCCGGCAACCCTTGCACCGGCTCCCGGAGCTGGCTCCGGAGTTCGCCCTCCCGGACCTCCTCAGGGCGCTCCGCGGGAACAGTGGCCTGGATGCGGGCAACAATGGCGCGGCGCGGCTCGAGCGGCTGCGGCTCGGCCAGCAGGGAGGAAACGATGCGGAACGCGTCGGGGCCGCTCAGGCGCACCACGGCAAGCCCGGCGCGCCCCGGGGGTGTGGCGAGCGCGACGATCGTGGAGGGGGAGGGGGACGGCACTTCAGTCCACGAAGTCCCGCCTTCGCTCCACTCGATCACGAGGAGCTACGGCGAGGCAAGCACGAGGTCGCGAAGTCACGAAGTCGCGAAGTCCAGTCGACGAAGTCCCGCCTTCGCTCCACCTGATCGCGAGGAGCTACGGCGGGCAGGCTCCGGCTCCGGCGAGGCAAGCCGAAACTATTTTCGTCCCGGTTTCGCGGTGATGATGACCACCTTGACGGCGGCGTCGCCGATGCTCTCGGTGTCGGCCAGCCCTTGCTCGGCCACCGCCATGTGGACGATGCGCCGCTCGTAGGCGTTGAGGGGGCCGAGCCGCTGCTCGGTGCCCGTCCGGCTGGCCTTCTCGGCCAGGAACAGCGCCATCTGGCGCAGTTCCACGTCCTTGTCCCGGCGGAAGTCGAGGCAGTCCACCACGAGGCGTTTGTGGTCGGGCAGCTCGGGGCGGAACACGGTCGAGGCGAGGTGCTGCAGCGCCTGCAGCGCCTCACCCTTGTGGCGCACCAGTACGCTGCCGTCCTCCCCCTCGAGGTTGACGCGGGGGCCATCGGGCGTGTCTTCGACGGTGCCCGTCACGTCGAGTCCCATCGCGTCGGTCACGCTCTGCACGAAGTCGAGCAAGCGGCTGTTGAGGTCGAGGTCGTCCACGGTGACTCTTGTCGTTTTCAGTTCCCGGTTGTCGGTTCGCTCAGGGCTCACGGCGCCCTCCGCCTTCCGATCTACGAGCCGCTACTTCTTCTTCCGCCGCGGCCCCATGGGCGGTGCGGGCGAAGGGGTGGCCAGCGCGCTCCCGGCAACCGGCGTCGCCTTCTCCAGCTTGGGCGGCGGCCCGGCCAGGCGGTTGGTCAGGTACTGCTGCCCGATCGCGAGCACGTTGCTGGTGAACCAGTAGAGCACGAGGCCGCTCGGCGCCCACAGGAACATGAAGGTGAAGATGACGGGCATCATCATCATCATCTTCTGCTGCATCGGGTCGCCGCCGGCCGGCGTCATCCGCTGCTGCCACACCTGGCTTGCGCCCATCATCAGCGGCGTCACGTAGTACGGGTCGTGCTTCGACAGGTCGGTGATCCAAAGGATGAACGGGGCGCCGCGCATCTCGATCGCCTGCGAGAGCAGCGAGTAGAACGCGAACAGCACCGGCATCGTCAGCAGCATCGGCACGCAGCCGCTGGCCGGGTTCACGCCCCGCTGGCGATAGAGGTTCATCAGCTCCGTGTTCATCTTCTGCCGCTCGGGGTCGGTCGTCTTCAACCCCTTGTAGCGTTCCTGGATCGCCTTCACCTCGGGCTGAATCGCCTGCATCTTCCGCATCGACACCATGCTCTTGTGGCGGAGCGGGAACATCAGCAGGTTGATGAGGACGGTCAGGATGAGGATCGCCCAGCCGTAGTTGCCGACGTAGCCGTAGATCCAGTTGAGCGCGTCGAGCAGCGGGACGGCAAGCCAGTCGAGGATGCCGAAGTTGATGGCCTTGACCAGCCCGGGGTCGACCGACTTGAGCGTGTCGAAGTCCTTCGGGCCGACGTAGAACCGCAGCCCCTGGGGCGACTGCGCCTGCCGGATGCTCCAGGCCATGTAGGGCAGCGACTGCTTGGGGTCGCCGCCCGGCCCGGGCACCACGACCGCCTCGTACTGCACGCGCACCGGCCGCACCGGCAGCGCGAGGCTGATGAAGTAGAGGTCGTCCACGCCGGCGGCGGCGAACGTCCCCTCCTGCAGCGCCTGGCCGTCGGCCACCTCGCCGGCGTTGATGCGGTCCACGTCGCGGCCCCGGAACACCATCCCCTGCGGCTTCTGCTCGTAGCTGCTGCCGCCGGGGCGCAGGTCGCCGAGGCCGGGCCCCCACAGGATTGTCGGGTTCAGCGGCCGGCCGCCCACGCTCACGTCGGCGTCGAAGCCCACCAGGTAGGTGTTCGGCTCGAAGGTGAAGCTCTTCCGCGCCTCGAGGCCGGCCGCGTCGCGGTACTCGAAGGTCACCGTCTGCGCCGCCCTGGTCGCATCCACCCGGCCGTCGCGCGCCCCCTCGTCGGGCCGGAACAGCGCCCCCCTCAGCCTCGCGTTCGCGGTCTCGTCGTCCACGCGCAGCTCGAAGGGCCGGACCGGCCGTCCCGGCAGGCCACTCGGCACGAGGTCGAGCGGCTGTTTGGTCTGAAGGTCCTGGTAGTGCTTCAGGGTCCAGCTCGTGACCCTTGCGCCGCGTGTGCTGATGACCACCCGGTACAGCGCCGTCTCGACGATGATGTCGCGCTCGGAGGCGTCTGCGACAAGAGGCTCGGCGGCGGGGGAGGCAGGCGTCTCGGTGGGGGCGGCTCCCGGCTCGGCCGCACTTCCCGGGGCTCCCGGCGCCATCGAGCCCGGCGCGGCCTCGCCGGCGGCGGGGGCGGCCTGCGTGGAATCGGTGGCCGGGGGCGGTGTGCGCCGCGGCGCGGGTCCCTTCGGCTTGACCAGCGTCTGGTAGCCGAACAGGACGAGGAACGAGAGAAAGACCGCGAGGAGTACGCGCTTTTCCATGAAGCTAGCGAACCTTCACGCCAGGGCGATAGGGAGCCGGCACGGGGTCAAAGCCGTGGCCGCCAAACGGGTGGCACCGCGCGAGCCGCCGCACACCCAGCCAGCCGCCGCGAAGGGCTCCGTGCTGCCTCACCGCTTCGGTCATGTACTGGGAGCACGACGGGGTGTACCGGCACGCGCCGCCCACCAGTGGAGCCAACAGCACCCTGTAGGCGCCCACCAGCGCCAGCAGCAGGCGTGCAGCCAGGCTCGGGGAGCTCATGCCAGCCGCCGGCAGGACGGGTTGAAAGGAGACGCCTCGGAACGGGGCGCGGAAGACGGGCGGTTTCGAAGCATCACCGGACAGCTCATTCTACGACTCACGCCGGCGTTCGGTTGCCACCCTCTCCGCGCTCCTTCGGCGGCCGGGGCCGCCCGGCCTCTCTGCCCCCGGCGCGCCGGCCGGCGCGGCGCAGGGCGTACTGGAACTCCGCGGCGACGGCCTGGTACTCGGCCTCGAGCAGGGCGGGGCGGGGAATGACGACGAGGTCGAGGCCGCCCGGGACGTCAGCCTGCCGGAACACCTCGCGAACGACGCGCTTGGCGCGGTTCCTGACCACCGAGCCGCCCAGCTTCTTCGTGGCCGAGACGCCCAGGCGGCTCTGGGGGAGGCCGTTGGGCATCAGGATGACCGTCATCAGCCTCAGGCTGAGACGCTGCCCGCCGTCGTACACGCGCTGGAACTCGGGGCGCCGGCGAATCCGGCGCTCGGGGCCGAATGCATGAGCTCGCGCGTCCAGCTCCCAGCTCCTAGTTCAACGCCAGGCGCTTCCGCCCCTTGGCGCGGCGGCGCTTCAGGACCAGGCGGCCGCCCTTGGTGGACATGCGGACGAGGAACCCGTGCGTCTTGTGGCGACGCCGGTTGTTGGGCTGAAACGTGCGCTTCATGGTCGTTCCCGGGAGATGCGCGAGGCGTCTCGCGCGGCAGTGTCAGGACAGCGAGAATCTTCAATGGTAGCGGTGTGGGAGCGGCAGTGTCAACGAAAAG
>DAOPQX010000327.1:0-448 GCA_035348395.1 Vicinamibacterales bacterium
GCTCGGCGATCGCCTTCGGGCCCCCGCCGAACGCGCGGGGGTAGTTCAGGTAGATGAAGCCGCGCGTGTAGTGCCCGATCCACGTGGGCGCGATCTCGTTCGCCCGGCCAAGCTCGCCGATCGCGTCACGGCCGAGCAGCGCCTGGCGCAGGTCGCCCGCCGACGGGATCTTGTCCACGTAGGCGAGCGCGAGGTTCAGCCGCACGCTCGCCGACCGCGGGTGCTTGCGCGCGAGCCGTTTGAAGAAGTCAATCGAACGGTCGAAGGCGCCGCATCGGATTGCCGCCTGCCGGCAGTCTGCCCCGGCGAAGAGATCGTCGGGGTTCCCGGCGACGATGCGTTCGAGGGGGATCAGCCCCGCGATGCAGGCGGCAGGCGCCTGCGCCACATCCGCCGGCGCGGCAGCGGACAGGGCGAGGACGACGGTGAGACCGATCGTCGAGGGCGG
>DAOPQX010000327.1:458-4366 GCA_035348395.1 Vicinamibacterales bacterium
CCGGACTATGAAGTGTGCGCGGCGGGGCACCGAGTCGTAGAACGCCCCGAACAAGGGCGAGGCGGCGTTCTGCTGCACGTCCAAGGGGGCGAACGCGTTGAAGGCGTTCTTCAGCCGGACGCCGATCCAGGGGCGCCACGAGAGCACCCGGATGCGGCGCTCGACCGCGATGTCCACGACCGCGCTCGACGGGAACCGCCCGGCCCGGTTGCGCGGCCCGGCGTAGTCCTGCCGCTCGTCGAGGGCCGAGTACGGGAAGCCGCTGCGCCAGTCCACGGCGGTTTCGAGGAACCATTTCCCGCGCGGCAGCGCGTGCCCCCGGAGGATGAGCCGGCGGCGCAGGTCGCCCGGCAGCGGCCCCCACTCGTTCGGCCGCACCAACGGGTCCCCACCGGCACCGAACAACGACGAGAAGGCGTTCAGGTCGCCCTCGGCCGACGAGTGCACGTACGAAACGCGAAGCTCGCTGTCCCGCCCCGGGACGACGCCGAGGCTCGCCTCGGTCTCGCGGTACCGCGAGCGGCCGCCCGACGACAAGAGCAGGGTTCCCGCCGCTCCGTCGACGAGGGCGTCCACGATCAGCTCGTCGCGTCCCTTCCGCTGCAGGTGCCCGATCCGCCAGGTGAACCAGCGGTTCACCTGCTTCGACAGGTCGAGGCTCCAGGTGAAGCTGTGCGGAGTCTGGAGACCGGCGTCGGCGCGGTGGGCGAAGTGCACGGGCGGGCCCGCCAGAGTCGTCCCGTCGGGGCCGAAGGTCGCGACCACGCGCTCCTCCAGCTGCCCGAACGCCCGCGCGCTCGAAGGCGGCCGCTCGTAGAACAGGCCGGCGCCGCCGCGAAGGACGAAGCTCCCGCCGGCGCCGAACGACCAGGCGGCGCCCACCCGCGGCGTCAGGTTCGTTCGTCCCAACACCCCATCGCGGTCGAGGCGCATCCCGGCCTCGACGGCGACCGCCCTCACCGGGCGCCACCGGTTCTGGGCGAACAGCGCGACGTCGGTTGTCGCCGCGCCCTGCTCGGCTGGCCCGAGGAACCGCACCTCGCGCGCGAGCGTGCCGTCGGCCCGCACGATCTCGATCGCCCCCCCGCGACTGCTGCCCTCGAACCGCGCGCCCAGCACGTCGAGCCCCGCCTTGAGCAGGTGCTCGCCCGTCCACCCCTTCGCGTACACCGACAGCGCCTCGGTCCACTGGAACGCCTCGGTATTGCGCCGTCCCTCGGTGAAGTGGCTTCCCGACCTCCCGCCGGGGGCGATCCGCAGCGGCGCCCCCCCCTTGGGCCAGACCCGCGCGTCGTAGCGGCTCCACTGAATGGAGCTGGCGAGCGCCGCGTTGCCCGAGAGCACGGCCGAGTGCGTCACGACCGCGTTCGAGATCCGCTGGCGCTGGTCGAAGGTCGCCTCGGGGGGCGTGAAGGTGTCGAGGTTGACCAGCGTCCGCCGCTCCGGGAACTCGCTCAGCACGAGGCTCACCGAGTGGCGGGGCGAGATGGTCGCGTCGAGGCGGATGAGGCCGCTCAGGTACTCCTGCAGGCGCACCTCGTCCTGCGGCCGGCTCTGGACCTCGCCGAGCGTGTGTCGGTACTGGAAGCTGCCCGCCACGCGCACCCGATCGCCGGCGAGCGGCCCCCCGAACCCCAGCCGGGGTGCGAACGAGCCGATGCCCAGCACGTCGAGCGGCCGGCCCCTCCTGGTGCGGAAGGAGGGGTCGAAGTTGTTCAGCGAGAGCCGCCAGCGATTGCCCCCCTGCCTCGTGTTGATCAGCGTGATGCCAGATGAGAAGCGGCCGAACTCCACCGCGTACGGGTTGGGCATCACGTCCACCGACGCCACCGCGTCCACCGGCAGCCGCAGCGGCGCGATGCCCGTGGCCGGGTCCGCGATCGTCGCCGCGCCAATCTGCACCGCGCTCTGCGCGGGGCGGCCTCCACGGATGCTCAATCCTTCCGGTGTCAGGACGACGCCCGGCAGCGCCAGGAGAGCTCCTTGAAGCGAGGAGTCGGTGACGGCGGAGCGACGGATGAAGCTGCCGTCGAGGGTGTCCTTCGTGCCGAGCGAGGTGGCCATCGCGGCGTCCTCGGCCCGCTGGACGACGTCGACCCGCTCGGTCAGGCCAGCCGGCGCCAGGTCCACGGCCAGTTCGATGCCCCGGCCGCCGGCCAGCACGACGCGGCTTTCGAAGCGCTCGAACCCCTCGAGGCTGACGCTGACCGCCGCCGGCCCCTGGGCGAGGTCTTCCAGCCGGAACCGTCCCTCACCGTCGGTGACGACCTCGCGCGGGGGAGTCCCCGCTTCGGCAGTCACGACGACGATGACACCCGGGAGACGGACCAACCCGCCAGCCGCGGTGACAGTGCCCTGGAGTGTTGCCGACCCTTGGGCGGACGCCGGCCCCGCCCCACCGAGGAGGGCCGCGACGACGCCGATCAGCAGGGCTTTGCCTGGCAAGGATCTGACTCCGGACGCACACCCTCGAGGGCGGCCACGAGCCGGCGGCATTCGTCTGCGGTGCCGACCGTCACCCTGACGTAGCGTTCGAGCTGCGGGAGGTCGCTGCGGTCGCGCACGAAGATGCCTCGCCTTTCGAGCCTGGCGGCGACGGCGGAGGGCGAGGCACACTCGAGCAGGATGAAGTTGGCCGGCGTCACCACGACCCGCCAGCCGGCCGAGCGCAGCGCCCCGGCAAGGAGCGCCCGGTTCCGCCGCATCTCGGTTACCGACTCCCGCATGTACGGGATATCGGCCAGCGCGGCAATCGCCGCCACCTGGGCGAGCGCGTTCACGTCCTTGCCGTTGCGCAGCCGGTTCACGGCTGCGACGACCTCCGGCGCCGCCAGCAGGTAGCCGCACCGCAGCCCGGCCAGGCCGAAGGCCTTCGAGAAGGAGCGGACGACGGTCACCCGCGGGTCGGCGTCGATGAGCGGGGCCGTCGTGCGCCCGTAGAACTCGTAGTAGGCCTCGTCCACCACCAGCAACCCGTCGCCCAGAGCGGCGAGCAGCCGGCGCAGGTCGGCGCGCGAATGAGTTCGGCCCGTCGGGTTGTTCGGGTTGCAGAGGTAGACCAGCCGCGTCGCCGGGGTGATGCTCGAGGCCAGCGGCTGCACGTCGGCCTCGAACGGGTCCTTGCCGCGCACCGCCTGCACCGCCGCGCCGGCGGCCTCGGCGAACACGCGAAACTGGTCGTAGCAGGGAGCCGAGATCACCACGTGATCGCCCGGGGCGACGAACGTCCGGACGAGGCAGTCGAGCGCGGCGTCCGACCCGTTGAACACCTGGACGCCCGAGACCGGCCTGCGCGCGTAGGCGGCGATCGCGCGGCGCAGCCGCGCCGCGGTGGGGTCGGGGTACCGGTTGAGGCGCCCCCCCTCGAGAAAGGCCCGCAGCCGCGCCATCACCGCCGGCGACGGCGGGCGCGAACCCTCGTTCCAGTCGAGCCGCACCCTTCCGTTGGACGCGCCGGGACCGCTGGCCCCGTCGCCCGGCCGGTAGGCGCGCAGACGGGCGATGGTTGGACGAACGGATATGCGACGGCCGTTTCCCATGTCAGGCTTCGCTCTCCCGCTGGACAACGACGATACGGGCGAAGCCCGCGAGCGTGAAGGCCAGCGCGGGCGGCGTGGTCACCAGCGGGACCCAGGGCGCGCCGGCGACCGCAGCCAGCATGAAGAGGAAAGCGTACGCGTCACGCTTGACGAACGGTTGGAACCGCCGCGCGAGATCCGGCAGCAGGCCGCGCCCGAAGGCAGGACGATCGAGGTCGGCCTCGAAGGCGAGCAGCGTCGCGTCGCCGCGCGCCGCGAGGGTCCAGTACATGACGGAGACGGTGAGGACGTCCATGGCAATGGTGACGAGGCCCGCGGCCAGCAGCCAGGCGGGGTAGCCCGCCCGCGCGACGCCGGCGGTCACGCCGA
>DAOPQX010000328.1:0-4351 GCA_035348395.1 Vicinamibacterales bacterium
GTGCGCGGCGCACCGCGACGGCGCCGCCCGCCACCGCCAGCGCCAGGATCGCCGCCTCGGTCCACACGAGGCCGCCCGACGAGGTGTAGCCAAGGATGCGCAAGTAGTAGCCCGGGGGGTGCGCGTGCCCGGCCGGCTCGACGCCCCGCTGGAAGTACGTGGCGAAGGCGAGGAACGACTCGAGCGGACCCGCCGGGTGCCTGAAGAACGACGAGTAGAACACGATCGCCACGCCCAGCGCGGCCGCGGCCGCGACGAGCAGGTCGCCGAGCGCCACGCGCGGCCGTCCGCCGCGAACGAGGGCGGATGCGGCCGCCCAGGCCACGAGCGCCGCGACCCCGACGATGATGGAGGTTTCCTTCGTGGCGTACGCCAAACCGGCGAAGACGCCGGCAGCCACGGCCCATCGCCTCCGCCACCGCGGATCGCCGGCGCCGGCGTACCTCCCGAGCGCCACGAGAAAGCCGGCGGCGAAGAAGGCGAACACCGATTCCTGGATGTAGAAACGGCTGTAGTAGGTGAGAGCCGGCGAGAGGGCGATCAGCAGTGCGGCAACGGCCGCGGCTGGACGGCCGATTCCACCCGCCATCAGCGGCAGAAGCAGGATGAGCCCGGCGCCGAAGAATGCGGTGACGCCGCGCAGGGTCCCCTCGTCCAGCGCGGCGAGCGTGTGCTGGCCGCGAAGCCACGCGGCGGGGAGCGTCAGGTAGTAGAGGCTGGGACCGTGATGATCGTCCGGGTCGTAGCGGTAGTCGCCCGACTCGAGCAGCTCGCCGAACTTGACCGCCTGGTTCGCCTCGTCGTGGTGCATCGGCCGCGCGCCGGGCGCGGCCAGACGGAGGCCGAGCGCCAGCGCGAACGCCGCCAGGATGGCGGCCGGGAACCAGGCCGCCCTCATCTGGTCACCTTCGGACGATCGCAGCACGGCCCCCGGCGGCACCACACCTCCAGCACCGGCACCCGAGGCACTGGCACCGGCACCCGAGGCACCTTCGGCTCCAGCACCTCCGGCACCTCCAGCACCCCCGGCACCTTCAGCACGACTAGTTCGGCGTCCCGTACACCTCCACCTCGACGTAGTGGTTCAGGTCGTTGGACGTGTTGCCGGCGGAGTACAGCCTCACGTAGCGGCCCTTGGCGCCCTTGGGGTCGAACAGCCGCCCCTCGGCCACCTCGATGTACTCCTTGTCCTTCCCGACGCCCAGGCCGGCCGAGTTGTCGTGGTCGTTGTTGAAGATGGTCGTGACGCCCTTCAGGAAGTCCTTGTCGTCGGACACCTGGACGATGACGTCGCGGTAGACCCGGGCCTGGCTGTGATAGTGCCAGGCGAGAATCGCGTGCAGGGCGTGGGACTTGCCGAGGTCGATCTGCAGCCACTGCTTCCCGGGGCCCAGCTCGATGAAGTAGCCGTCGCCGCCCTCCTTCTCGCCGTCGGTCACCATGTCGAGCTCGCCGATCACCGGCTGCATGTCGCTGGAGCGCACCGGCTTGTTGAGCGAGAGCAGGGTGGTCCCCTTCGGCACGTAGAACGGCCCGCGCGGCTTGCCGGTGACGACCTCGAGGTTCGGGCTCTTGAGGTTGGTGGGCGTGCCGATGAACATCGGCTTCGGGAGCTTGAGCTTCAGCACCTCCTTGTCCCCCGCCTGGCGGGCCGCAAGCGGCGCCAGGGCGAAGGCCACGAGGCAGGCAGACAGTATCAGTCTCTTCTTCACGGCAATCCTCATATGAAAGAACGGCTTGCGATACGCCCGGGACGCGCCGGGCGAGGTCGCAGGACCTCACGCTTCGCTCAGTTCATGATAGGGCATTAGCGGAACCAGGGCCGCGTCATCTGCTTGTTGATGCTCTCGACGGCCGCCTCGGCCTCGGCCTTGACGCTGGCGTCCGAGAGGAAGCTCCTGGCCGCCTCGAGCGCCTCGGGGCCGGGGAACTGGGCGAGCGCCCCGAGCACCAGGCGCCTCTCCTCGGGCCTCGACGCCATGCCGGCTACCGCGCGCAGGTCGCCGACGACCGAGTCAGGCCGGCGGCTGGTGTCGAGCGTGAGCATGCGGATGAGCGCCTGGATCGCGAGCAGGCGGTGCGTCTCGTCCTTCGACTCCCTTGCGACCTGCATCACGTCGTCGTAGGCCGAAGCGGTAGGCCAGGCTGCGATGGCGCGGACGGCGGCGTCCGACACCTCGGGGCTGGGGTCACGCATCGCGGTCCTCAGCTCGGCCAAGGCGCTGCCGTCGGCGGTGAGCGGAAGAACGGCGAGCAGGCGGGCCCGGGCTGCGGGTTCCTTCTCGGTCCTCAGGCGCATGCGAACCGGCATGGCGCGACGGTTGACGGCCGCCATCTTCGACGCGAGCGCGTTGACGGTCTGCTCGGCATCGGCGATCACGTCGTCCTGCGAGGCTGCGAGCAGCACGTCGAGCACGGCCGGGATGTCGGACGGCGTGCCGATCGAGCGCAGCGTTCGCAGTGCTTCACGAAGGACCCGCGGCGACGCGGGCGCGGCCAGCCGGGCGGCCACCGCCGGCTTGGCCACGAAGATCCGCCGCGCGGCGACCGCCTGCAGCAGCTCGGCCTCGAGGGCCGGAGCGGGCTTGGCATCGAGAGCCGAGACGATCGCGGCGTCGGCCTCGGGTCCCTTCAGCGAGGCCAGGGCGTCGCGGGCCGCTGCCTGCTCGTCGCCTCGCGCGCTCGCTGCCAGCTCGGTGAGGAAGGCCACCTCAGAGGCCGACCCGGTTCGCCCCAGCGCCTTCAGCGCGGCCACACGCACGGCCCCCGTCTCGTTTCGTGCCGCCTGGAGCACGGCCGGCCTCACCCGCTCGGCCGGGTAGGTCCCGAGGGCCGCGAGCAGCTGCACCTTGGAGGCCTCTGGCAGCCGCGGCAGCAGCGCGCAGACCGGCTCGAGCGTGTCGGCCGTGATCACCTCGCGGAGCCGGGCGATTGCAGCGCCGCGTGCCGCCTCGTCGCCGCCTCCCAGCATCTCCACGAGAACCCGCGTCCGGGCGGGGCCGGACGCGTCGATCCGCCCGATCAGCGCGGCGCCCCGGATGGGAGCCGGCAGCGCGGTATCGCCGGCGAGCATCTCGTAGACGCGGAGGGCCGCGGCCGGGTCGTTCGACTCGAGCGCGTGCTCCGCCGAGAACAGCAGCGCGCTGGCCAGTACCCCTCTCAGCGGCGCGGCGGCCTTGGGCCACGCGGCGGTGAGCGCGTCGCGAGCGGCCGGATCGCCAATCCGCCCAAGCGAGGTGATGGCGGCAGCGGCAAGGTCACGGTCGGTCACCAGGGCCGAGAGCGCGGGGACGGCAGCGGCGCTCCGGCGCTGACCGAGCGACGCGACGAGCGCCTTCCGGATAGGCAGGGCCGTCCTGCGCGCGGAGAGTGCGGCGAGCATCGCCTGGTCGGCAGCCTCGCCGGGCACCTGCTGCAGGACGTAGATCGCGTAGTCGGCGGTCCGCTGATCGCGGAGCAGGGCCGCGAGCGGGCCGACCGACTTCTCGCCGGCGATCGCCCGCAGGTGCCGCGCCGCCTCCATCTTGGCCTGGCCGGTCGCCTTGCCCGACAAGTAGCGCACCAGGGCGGCCTCGATCTGCTCGCGCGCGGCCGGGTCGCCGCGGTGCGCCAGCACGTGGTCGCGCAGCGCCCACCGCGCCTCCGAGGCGACGCCGCCATCCCAGGTGGCGAAGTTGGCCAGCAACCGGTCCAGCGAGGCGGAGTCGGCTTGGGTCCTGGCCTCCTGCCCGGAGAGCGAGGCCGCCGAGAGGAAAAGGGCTGCCGCGGCGCAGGTGAGGATGAAGCTTCGAGGTCGGTTCATGGTCGTCCTCCCTTACGCCGGAAGCTGGTAGGGCGCGCGGTAGGCTCGCGAGAGCAGCCGCTCGGCCCCCGGATCGTCCTGGATGGTCTCGGTTGCCGGGTCCCACCGGATCGTGCGGCCGGTCTCGATGGCCAGGACGCCCAGGTGCCCGACACTCGCCGACCGGTGCGCCACCTCGGCCGGCGCGATCGTCAGCGCCCGGCTGCGCACGCAGTCGAGGAAGTTCTGGAAGTGGTCGCGGCTGCGGTAGAGGCGCGTCTCGTTGGGCCCGATGACCTCGTTCACGAGGTGCGCCGGCTCGGCCTCGAAGCCGCCCCGGTCCACCCACACCCAACCGCGGTCGCCGATCCACTTCGCCCCGCTCTGGATCTCGGGGTAGCCGCCGGCCAGGACGAACGGCGTCCCGTCGGCGTACACGGCATCCACCCAGTAGCGCCTGGCAGCGTTGTAGATGCCGCTGGTCGGGAACTCGCCGGTGCCCGAGATCTTCACCGGGCCGGTGCGCTCGAAGTCCATCCCCCAGTGGGCGATGTCGAGGTGGTGCCCCAC
>DAOPQX010000329.1:0-4345 GCA_035348395.1 Vicinamibacterales bacterium
GCCCCCGTGTTCGCCCCCGAGAGAATGGCGTACAAGTCGGCGAGTTGTTTCTGCATAGGTTTCTCAGGGCCTGAAGCGGAGCAGCGCCAGGCCCAGCTCACCGTACTTCGAGAACGACGCGCGCCGCGCCCCCAGGTGGGCCAGCGGCCGGAGCGCGCGCGGCAGCTCCTCGCCCGCGCCCTTCACCTCGACGACCGCCACGCCGAGGCGGACCGGCCCGCCCTGCCCGAGCAGCACCCGGTTGGCGCGGGGCGCCTCGATCCGGAAGTCGAGGCTGACGCGCGCGCCGGACACCGGCTCGACGAAGCGGTGCCGCTCGTACCGGACCATCATCACCGGCAGCAGCCACGCCGGCAGGTCGCCCTCCAGCGTGCGCGCGACGTCGAGCGCGCGGGCGAACACCGGGTCGGTCAGCGGCGCCGCCGCCAGCAGGGCGCCCGGCAGGGCCGTCTCGGCCCGGGCCTTGCGCCGCAGGCACCCCACACGCGACTTCACCTCGACGAAGGCCGAGGCGCTGCCCGCCTCGCCCGACAGCGCGCTGTACCAGCGGAGCCGGACCTTCGTCTTGAGGAAGTCGCTGTTCAGCTTCTGCGCCATCAGGCACAGGTCGGGCGAGTCGTAGTAGACGGTGGAGACCACCGCCCGCGCGAACCGGGGATCCGGGCGGCACAGCGCGGCCAGCATGCGGGCCGCGAAGGGCGCCCGCGAGGCCGGCAGCGTGAACTTCAACTCGCGTTCGAGCGCTGAGCGGGGGATGGCGGGCGCAGCCGCCGCGACGGTCATCAAACGGGAAACTATAGCATGGACGGTCGGCGCCGAGGGGGGCGCGCCAGGGCCGTCACGCCGGCCCCAACACGGCGGCGGCCACGAAGCGGCCGTCGTGGGAGAGGCTCACATCGAATGCGGTCAGGGGAGCACCGTCGCGGGCGACCACGGGCGGGCTCCACCCCCACGATCGCCACAGCCGCACGATCTCCGCGCCGTGCACGTCCCAACGCTCCACCAGGCGCCGGGCGAGCAGGCGCGCCCGCTCCGAGGGCGTGGAGTGAACGGACGCCTGCTCGGCGGTGGTCAGCTGGCCGTCCACCAGCTGCCCCTCGCGAAGGATGCCCGCAGACAGCCGCCACCACTCGGCGGCGCCACCGCCGGCCTTCGGCGGGAAGGCGGCGCACGCTGCGCGCTCGCTGGCCAGGTGGCCGATGCAGTGGACGTAGTCGCGGGCCACGACCCACCGCACCCGGATGTCGAGGTGCTCGAAGCGCACGCGCGCCCGGCGGCTCGGCCACCGGTCGGGTTCGACCTCGAAGGCGCGGTGGGCGAACACCACTCCCTCGCGCAGCTTGGCGGCGATCTTGTAGGCTGCCTCCTTCGCCGCCCACGTCTTCCAGAGGGCGATGGTCGGCGCGGCGCTGTCGAGGATGTGCGCCCGCTCGGAGGGCGTGAAGACGCGGTCCATGAAACGGCGGTCGCGTTCCTTGCCGGCGGCGCCCGGCTCGGCCAGGTCCACGACGTCGTTACCGATCCACCAGCGGGTCCTCAAAGTACTCGGCCTCCATCGCGGTCAGCTTCGCCACGATCTGCCTGGCCAGGTCGCGGGCGCCGCGCATCCCCGCCAGCTCCGTCGCGGGCTCCACGCGCGCCGCCCTGATGAAGAACTGCTCGCCCGGCCGCGGGTAGTCGGTGTAGCCGGCCTGCCCCGCGCCCCTGGCGTACACGCACAGGACCCGCGCGGCCGGGACGTCCTGGAGCATGCGGCCCACGCCGTACATCACCCGGTCGGGGTCCACGCGGCCGATCCGGCTTCGCCCGCCCTCGGGGAACACCACGACCGCCTGCCCGCGCGACAGCAGGAACGCCACCTTGTCGAGCGTCCGCCGCGCCTCCTCGGGCGGCCCCTCGCGCAGCACCGGCACGCATTTCCCCACGTATCCCAGCAGCCGGAGCCACCAGGTGCGCGAGATGTTGTGCCGGTCGGGCAGGTTCCAGGCGAAGCGGTCGCGGCGCAGGAAGAGGCGCCACCCCGGCGCCATCGCCCACTGGATGACCAGCGAGTCGATGAGCGTCAGGTGGTTGGCGCAGATCAGCCACGGCCCCCGCTCGGGCCCCATCAGCGCCCCGAACGCCCGCCGTGTGTGCCGGAGGCGCGGGATGCGGTAGCCCCGGCTCCGCATCCACGCCGCGAGGGCGTAGTAGGAGAGGAGGATCAGCCCCTGGGCCACCGCCTCCTGCACCCGCAGGCCGACACGCTCCCTCGTCGACAGCACGGCCTCAGTTGGCCGGCGCGGTCTTCTGCAGGATCATCTGGACCGCGTCGCCCAGCGTCCGAACGCGGTCGGCAGACTCGTCGTCCACCTGGATCCCGAACTCGTCCTCGAAGGCCAGGATGATGTCCACCAGGCGCGCCGAGTTCACGCCGAGGTCCTCGATGATCCGCGTGCCGTGCCCCGCCTCGCCGAACGCGGCGGTGTTCTTCACGAAGGGCTTGATGATCTCGACGACCTTCCCGAATGCTGTCGCGCTGTCCATCGCTGTGTGTCTCCTGCTGGTTTACCCGTCCCACTTCCCGAAGACGAGGCACCCGTTGACGTCGCCGAAGCCGAAGCTGGCCTTGGCGATCACGCGCGGCGACGCCGCCACGGTGGCGCGGGGGATGCTACCCGCGTAAGGCGCGAGGTCCGGATGCAGGTCCTCGCAGTTGATCGACCCATGAATGAAGCCGCGGCTCAGCTGCAACACCACCGCGACCGCCTCGAGCCCCCCGGCCGCCCCGAGCCCGTGGCCGATGAGCGACTTGGTGGCGTTGATCAGCGGGAACGATTCGGGACGCCGGCCGAGCGCCCGCTGCCACGTCCCGATCTCGAGCGTGTCGGCCATGGTGGCCGTGAGGTGCCCGTTGATCGCGTCCACCTCGCCGGGGCCGACGCCGGCCGACGCCAGCGCTGCGATCACGCAGCGCCGCGCTCCCTCGGGGTTGGGCGCCGTCATGCTGCCGCCGCCGCGCTGGCCGCCGCAGTTCACGTGGCCGCCGAGCACCTCGGCGTGGATCCGCGCCCCCCGCGCGCGCGCCGACGACAGGCTCTCGAGCATCAGCAGCCCGGCCCCCGACGAGGGGACGAAGCCGCCGGCGGTGGCGCTCATCGGCCGCGAGGCCGCGGCGGGCCGGTCGTTCGACTGGCGCGCGAGGACGCGCATCGCGTCGAATCCGGCCCAGATGTAGTGCGACGAGCCCTCCGTGCCCCCCGCGATGACGCGAACGGCGCGCCCCTCCCGGATCTTGTGGAAGGCGTCCACGATTGCCTCGGTGCCCGTCGTGCAGGCGCTGCTGTTGGTGGTCACCTGCCCCCCGAGCGCCAGCAGCCCGCCGATCGACGCGCTCACCGAGCTGGCCATCGTCTGCTCGACGGTGGCGCTGCCCAGGCGCCGCACCTTGCCCTCGTTGACCCGCGGCACCACGAACTCGCCGACGGTGTCCACGCCGCCGATGCCCGTGCCGACGATCGCGCCCGTGTCCCAGTCCGTCTCGCCGCCGCCCGGCGCCGGGAGGTCGAACCCCGCGTCGCGCCAGCAGTCGATCGCGGCGATGCCGGCGTAGATCATGCTGCTGTTCATCGCGCGCAGCGCGTCCTCCGGGAAGTACGCGCGCTTCAGGTCGTCGCCGACCTCCGGCACGCCGCCCACCTGGCAGCCGAACCCCAGGTCGCGCAGCTTCGGGTGGAAGGTGATCCCGGACCGTCCCTCGCGCAGCGCCTGCTCGAACGCGTCCACGCCGTGCGCGTTGGCCGCGACGACCCCCATTCCCGTCACCACGACTCGTTCAGGCATTCCTGACTCCCACCCCGGAAGCGATCGTCCGGGCGACGAGGGTGCCGTCGGCCCCGAACATCTCGATGCGCGACCGGAGCTTGTTCCGCCGCCAGAACACCCGTTCGCCGCGGATCGTCACGCTCTCGCCCGGCAGCACCGACTTGAGGAACTCCGACTCGGCATCGACGAACATCGTCGTCCACTCCCGCGCCTCCTCGATGGAGTGATCGAGCGCGAAGAGGTAGATGCCGAGCGACACGACCCCCACCTGGCACATCGACTCCAGCAGGATCACACCGGGCGTAATCGGCCGCCCCGGGAAGTGCCCCTGGTAGAACGGCTCGTCGCGCCGGAAGGTGTACCGCCCAACGATCCGCTCCTCGTCCGCCGAAAGGATCTCGTCCACGAAGCGGAACGGCCGCTGCTGCGGCAGCAACTCGAGAATCTGGGCCGGGGTCAGCTGCATATCGCGCTCGCTTCCTACCGCTTCATCTGCCCGCCGACCGAGATGCCAGTCAGGACCAGGTGGAACGTCGGCTGG
>DAOPQX010000330.1:0-4329 GCA_035348395.1 Vicinamibacterales bacterium
GCTGAACGGGGAACTGCGCACCTACGAGAGCCGACCCTGGCTGCGGCCGCCGTGAGCGACACGATCTTCGGCGGATCGTTCTGGACGGGTGGGGTGGGGTTGGTGGGCCCGCCGCACGACAGCGCGGCCACTGCCGCCGCAGCGCAGCACGCGCCGAGCGCCACCCATCGCGCGTTCACGGGCGCCGCCCCACGAACAGCAGGGTCTGGAAGAGGTTCTTCCTCACCTGGAACAGCAGCTCGTCCTTCCCTACCGCCCGCATCAGGGCGTCGAGGCCCGGCGTGTTCGCGGGAAGCGCCGCGGCGGCGAGCACCGCCCGCAGCGGCCCGGTCGCCGCGCCGATGGCCCGGTTCATCGCGCTCACCGTCAGCCCCGCGTCCTCGAGCAGCTGCCGCACGCGGCGTTCGGTCGTCACGAAGTTGTGCGTGTAGTCGATATCCCAGAAGAACCAGCGTTCCTTGGTGTAGTCGGGAACGACGACGATCGCGACGCCGCCGGGGCGCAGCACCCGGACGATCTCCGACGCGAACGCCCGGGCCTCGGTCGCCCCGTTCATGTGCTCGAGCACCTGGTCGGCCCAGAGCACGTCGCAGCAGGCGTCGCGGACGGGGAACGGCGGCGTCCAGGCCTGGACGATCGTCAGCCCCTGGCGAGCCAGTCCGGGCGCCAGCGCGGGGCTCGGCTCGATTCCCACGTAGCGCCACCCGGCCGCCACGGCCGCGCGGGCCAGCGTCCCCTGGCCGGGACCGACCTCGAGGAAGTCGCCCGGGGGCGTGCGGTGCTGGTGCAGGATCCCGAGGCGATGGGCCTCGATGCGCGAACGGCGGCGTGCGCCGGCGCCCGTGAGGCGCTTCCCGGCGAACGACCGGTAGAAGACCGGACCTTCTGTCATGTCACCGGCGCGAGCCGGCCAGCTGCGGGGACGCCGGCTCGGCGGAGAGCGTCTCCCGGACCTCCCGGATGACGTAGATCGGCTTGTCCTGCGACTCGTGGTAGGTGCGCGCCTGCATCTCGGCGAGCAGGCCGAGCGTGACCAGCTGCACGCCGGTGAAGATCAAGAGGATTCCGAGAAGCAGCAGCGGCCGATCCCCGATCGAGCGGTAGAGGAACAGCCGCTGCACGGCAAGCCACCCGGTGATCGCCAGGCCGAGCGCCCCCATCGATCCGCCGACGAGGCCGAAGATCTGAAGCGGCCGCGTCGAGTAGCTGAGCAGGAACTTCACGGTCAGCAGGTCGAGCACCACCCTGACGGTTCTCGAGATCCCGTAGTTGGAGTGGCCGTGCAGCCGCGCCCGGTGGTTCACCACCACCTCGTCGATCCGCACCCCCATCTCGCTCGCAATCGCGGGCAGGAAGCGGTGCATCTCGCCGTACAGCTTCATCGGCTTCACGACCTCGGCCCGGAACACCTTCAGGGAGCAGCCGTAGTCGTGCAGGGCGACGCCGGTCGCCATCGAGATCAGCTTGTTGGCGATCATCGACGGAAGCCGCCGCGACAGGAACGGGTCCTTCCGGTCCTTGCGCCAGCCCGCCACGATGTCGAACCCCTGCTCGAGGCGCTCGACCATGCGCGGGATGTCGGACGGATCGTTCTGCAGATCGCCGTCGCTCGTCACGATGTAACGGCCCCGGGCGAACGCGAACCCGGCGGCGAAGGCGGCCGTCTGCCCGAAGTTGCGGCGGAAGCGGATGACCCGGACGCGGGGGTCCGAACTCTGTAGCGACGCCAGCACCGGGAAGCTGCCGTCAGTGCTGCCGTCCTCGACGAAGACCAGCTCGAACGGGCGGAAGCCCTCGAGGGCTCCCACCAGCTCCTCGTAGAGCCGCGGTAGGTTCTCCTCTTCGTTCTTGATCGGGATGACGACGGACAGTTCGGGCGTCATGCGAAAACGCTCGGATTATATCGCACCGGCATCCTGGCGCCGCCAGCGGCGCCAGGCGAGGTACGCGAGCGAGGCGCCCAGCACGGCCGCAAGCGCCAGCAGCCCGAGCGTCAGCGCGTGCTCCCTGATGTAGCCGATCGCCTCGTCACCGAACCACAGGGCAAGCGCGCCGATGATCGTGAAGCGCAGGAGCCGTCCGGCCGCGACGGCCAGCGCGAAACGGGTCGCGCCGGCCCCCGACACCCCGGCCAGCAGCACGAAGAGCTTGACCGGCGTGGGCGGCGGCAGCACCGCCGAAACGGCGACGATGCCCATCCCGTAGCGCCGGAACAGCGCCATCCCCCGCTCCACCCGGCGCGCCGCGAAGCGCTTCCGGAGGAAGGCCTCGCCCCCCTTCCGCGTGACCCAGAACAGGACCATCGTGCCGGCCAGTGATCCGAGCGTCGCGGCGCCCACGTAATAGGCGGCCGCTGACTCGTTGCGGATGACCAGCCAGACCAGCAGCAGGTCGACCGCCTCGGGCAGCGACAGGACCGAGCAGTCGAGAAAGGCGACGAACAGCAGCCCCAACCCGCCCCAGGCGGCCACGGTGCTCTGGGCCCAGAACGCGAGCCCCTTCATGCCCTTCGCCCCCGCCGCCCCGGACGGTCCCGCAACCGAAGTACGCTAGAGTTGAGGACCATGTGCGGTGGATCCCAGTGACGGAACGCGCTCGCGGCCTTGCCGCGACAGGACCCGAGATTATAGCCGACGGCCCCGCCGACTCCACCTGGAACCGCCGCGCGGCCGCCACGGTTGCGGCTCTGGCGCTGGTCGTGGGATCGGTGGCGGTCTGGGTCTACGCGAACGCCGGCCTCACCCTCAGCCACTACGACGCGAAGGCGCACCTGGTGGTCGCCAGGCGGGTGCTCGACAGCATGACGCCTGGCTGGAAACAGATCGGCGCGGTCTGGCTGCCCCTGCCCCACCTGCTCAACCTGCTGCCCGTGCAGGTGGACGTGTTCTATCGGACCGGCGCCTCGGCGGTGGCCATGTCGGTGCTCTCCTTCGCGCTCGCGGCGTGGGCGTGCGCTCGCCTGGTGCTGCATGCAACCGGGTCGAGGGCCGGCGCGGTGGCTGCCGGCGCAATCGTCGTCTTCAACCCGAACATGCTCTACCTGCAGGCCACGCCGATGACCGAGGCCCTTCTGCTCGGGCTGACGTCGCTCTCGGTGCTGCTGGTGGTGCGTTGGGTGGACAATCCGTCGGCCGCCCGCCGGCGCGCGGCCGGCGCCGCCATCGTCCTCGCCTGCCTGACCCGCTACGAGGCGTGGCCGGTGACTGCCGCCGCCCTTGGCCTGGCGGGCATCGCGTTCCTGCGGCGAGGCCTGCGGCCAGGCGAGGCAGCGCGCCACGTTGCCGCCCTCACCGTCTACCCCGTGCTCACCGTGCTGGCCTTCCTGGTACAGAGCAAGCTCACCATCGGGAAGTGGTTCGTGACGGGTGGGTTCTTCGTCGCCGACAACCCCGACCTCGGACGGCCCTTCAGGGCGCTGATCTCAATCGCGTGGGGTGCGCGGGCACTCGACGGGTGGGTGGTGATCGCGGCCGGAAGCATGGGAGCGGCAGCCCTGATCGCGACGGCGCTGCGCCGGAAGGAACGGGCGTCGGCGCTGGTGCTGCTCGCCCTGTTCGCAACGGCCGCGCTGCCGTGGTACGCCTTCTTCCAGGGGCACCCGTTCCGCATCCGGTACATGGTGCCGCTGCTGCCGGCGCTGGCCGTCGCCGCCGGGTCGCTCGTGGGGATGGCGACCCGCTTCCAGTGGCCCGCGGCCGCGATCGTGGTGGCGCTTGCCGTCCTGCAGGTGCGGCCATTCGACCCCCGCGCGCCGATGGTGATCGAAGCGCAGTGGGACCGGCCCAACACGTTCGAGCGCCAGAAGGTGACGGCGTACCTCGCCCACCACCGCCGCGGCGAGAAGGTGCTCGTCAGCTTCGGGTCGCTGTCACACTACGTGCAGGAGCTGTCGCACGCTGGCTTTGCCGTGCGCGACTTCATCCACGAGGGGAACAACGTGATCTGGAACGCCTCCCTCGAGCACCCCTCCGCCCACGTTGGATGGATCCTGATCGAGGAGCGGGCTGAGGGTGGCGACCAATTGGCCGCGCGGGCGGCCAGCACGCCGTCGTTCCTGGAACGCTTCGAGCGGGTGGCCGAGGGGGGCGGGGTCGCGCTGTACAGAAGGACCGGCGCGCCGTAGGGGAACAGCGCGCCGGTCTCCCTTCTCCCGTTCCGGCCGCGACGCGGCCCGTCAGAACTTGATCTGCAGCACCCCCTGCCACGTGATGCCGCCCAGGTCGATCCGGTCCCCGTTGAACAGCGATGCGTCCAGTTCTCCTTCGGCGCGCTGGTAGCGCACCTCGCCGCCGATCGAGAAGTTGTGCGTCAGCGGCAGCCGGATGCCGC
>DAOPQX010000331.1:0-4313 GCA_035348395.1 Vicinamibacterales bacterium
AAGCGTCTGGCCCTTGAAGCTGAGGTTGGCCCCGAACAACCGGTGGGCGGCGATTCCGGTGAAGACCGTCTGGACCCGCTGGAGGTCCTTGAACATCGGGTAGCTGAACACCTGGGCGCACGAACCGGCCTGGTTGCACGACTGGGAGCCGGGCTTGGGGCCGGGTGCGCCAAGGTTCACCAGCCGTGCCGGGTCGTGGACCGGCAACGGGCGCAGGAGGATTTCGTTGAAGAGCGAGAAGATCGCGGTATTGGCCCCGATGCCGAGCGCCAGAGAGACGATCGCGACCATGGTGACGAAGGGGGCGCGGAGCAGCGCCCTGACGGCGAGGGGTGTGCCGGGCATATGAGCTTGGACGGCAGCCGGCGGGGATAGGTTCGCGACTTGCGCACGGCGCCGCGAGGAAGGATGATAACCGCTCGCTACGGAGGAGGTGGTTTCTGGAGTTCCTCAACCTGTCGCTGATCTTCGCCGCCGGCTGGCTGGTCTACAGGCGCCCGCAGCGCGAGCGCCTCGCCTTCGGGCTGCTCGTGGCGAGCGTCGTCCTCACGGTGGTGCTGTTCTCGTTCGCCACGCGCACGTCCCTGCTGCCGGGGATGAATTACTAGGATTCGGGATTCGGGATTCGGGATTCAGGGATCAGGGATCAGGGAAGGATCACATGCAGCGACAGTGGATCTACACCGTGCTGGCCGTCGCGGTGCTCGCGCTGGCGGTCGTGCCAATCGGGACGGCGGTGTTCGTCCTCGGGTTCGTGTACGGTGACTCGCCGTGCGTGATGTGCTGGGAGCAGCGGATCGCGATGGCGCTGATCGCACTCATCGGGCTGTTCGTGCTGCGCTACGGGCCGCGCCCGCGGTACGTCGGGCTCTCGATCCTGGTCGCCGGCTACGGGGCGTTCATGTCGCTCCGCCACACGGCCATGCACGCCTCGCGCGACATTGGCCAGGGGTTCAGCCTCGAGATTCTCGGCGCCCACACCTACACCTGGGCGCTGTTCGTCTTCTGGGCGGCCATCCTGATGATGGGGGCGCTGCTGATGGCGGTGCGCGAGGGCGACGCCGGGGGCGTCATCCGCAAGCTGCGCCCGCTCGAGAAGCTGGCGGCGGTTGTGTTCCTGGTGGTGATCGCCGGCAACCTCGTGCAGGCATTCGCGAGCACCGGGCCGCCGCCCTTCATGGGCCAGGGCGATCCCGTGCGGTTCTCCTTCAACCCGGCCCACTGGGTGTGGTCGCTCGAGGAGTACTCGGCGGCCCCCGTCGGCCTGCGCGGCCGCTGGGCCGCCTCCAAGCCCGACGCGTCGAAGGCCGACCCGGATCCCTCTCTCGGCCCCTTCGTGTGGGCGTCGCCCCTGAAGCTGCGCGCCGAGCGCACTCTCGGGCCCGGGTTCAACGGGACGCCAACGGGACTCGACTACGAGGAGGCCTCGGACCGCTTCCTGCTGACCACCGAGGACGGCGTGTACCTGGCCGACGGCGCCCTCGCCCGCCCGCTGCGGCACACCATCGTAGACGTCGGCTACTCGGCGGACCTGGCGCGCTTCGCGGGGGCGGCGTTCCTGGAGGCGGGGACGGTGATGGCGGTCAGCGACAACAAGAGCTTCGTGATCCTGCGCGAGAGCGACAAGGCCGACGCGTCGAAGAACTTCCGATACTTCCGCGAGTCGTTCGATCGGTTCGACGAGGTTCGGCGAGGCCGCTTCGGCACCGTCCGCGCCCGGATGATGTACGTCAAGTCGGCGGCGTACGACCCGGCGAGACAATCGATCTACACCGTCACGGTGCCGAACGAGCGCAACCGTGGACTGGTGATCTCGCGATTCGACCGCCGCGACCTGACGCTGTCCGAGGAGTTCGTCGCCCGGCTGTCCCCCGAGGCCGACGTGCGGCTGCTCGGCGAGCGGACGCTCGACGAGCTGTTCGTCACCGCTGCCGCGGTGCGCGGCGGCCGGCTCTTCGCGCTCAGCGCCGCCTACTCGACCCTCCTCGAGATCGACCTGGACGCGCGGGCCGTCGTGGGCGCCCGCACCGTGCCGGGACTGTCGCGTCCGGCAGGCATCGCCTTCAAGGGCGACGAGCTGTGGGTGGTGACGGAGGAGGGGAAGGTGCTGACCTTCGACCTCACCCAAGCCCCACGTCCAGCATCATCATGATCGAGAAGCCGGCGATGACCCCCATCGTCGCCAGGTCGACGTGGCCGTTCGACTGCGACTCGGGGATCAGCTCCTCGGTGACGACATAGATCATGGCGCCGGCGGCGAACGCGAGCGCGTAGGGCAGGATCGGCATCATCAGCAGGACGAGGGCCGCGCCGGCCACCCCCGCGACCGGCTCGACGATCGCCGACAGCTGCCCCCACCACAGCGACTTGAACCGCCCGACGCCCTCGCGACGGAGCGGCAGGGCGACCGCGGTCCCCTCGGGAAAATTCTGCAGGCCAATCCCGATCGCCAGCGCCACGGCGGCCCCGATCTGCGAAAGGCGCTGCGCCTCGGAGAGGTCGGCGTTGGCCGCGGCGCCGAACGCCACCCCGACGGCCAGTCCCTCGGGAATGTTGTGAAGCGTGATGGCGAGGACCAGCAGCGTCGTCCGCCGCCACTTGGTGTGCGGCCCCTCGGCCTCGGCCAGGCCGGGATGGAGGTGCGGCAGGATCCGGTCGACCAGCCGGAGGAAGAGCGCGCCCGCCACGAAGCCGACGAGCGGCGGCACCCACTTCAGGCCGCCGTAGCCGGCCTCCTCGGCCAACTCGATGGAGGGCGCGAGCAGGCTCCAGAAGCTGGCGGCGATCATCACGCCGGCCGCCATGCCCAGCGAGCCGTCCATGTAGCGCTGCGAGACGTTGGTGGTGATCAGCACCAGTGACGCGCCGAGCGCGGTCACGAGCCAGGTGCCGACCGTCGCGAGAAGCGCCTGCTGGATCGGACCGAGGCCGTAGAACCAGTCCACCCTCGTCCTCCGGGGAAAAGGGGCGCCGCGGGCGCCCCCGGCCGCCTGACCGACTACTTGATCTCCTCGATCTTCGTCGCGGCAATCCACTTCTTGCCGTCTTTCTCGGACACGGTGCCGGTCACCGTGGCGGGCTTCTCACCCGTGCAGGTGTGACCGAACTCCTTGGCCACCTCGTTCTTGACGATGTAGTACTCCACGGCCGCGTCGCCGTCGCCCTTGACGACGAGCACGTCCTGGCACTCCTTCGCGTCGGCCTTCTTCAGCGTGCACTTCGCGCACACGACCTTGCCGCTCAATGTCGTCTCCTCGACGGCGGCGGGCGATGCGGCCAGTCCGACGACGAGGGCGAGCGCGATCCCGAGCAGGGTCAAGCTCTTCATCGGTCCTCCTCCGAGAACGGCGGGCGCGGCCCGGAAGGGGCCTCCCGCGGGTTGTCTCCGGATACGGGCTAGCGTAGCCGGAACGGCCGGGCTGCGCAATCCCGGCCGCTCCTGGTGTATCCTTGACGATGGCGCTTCTCCGGGGCTTCGGGCCGGAGAGGCTCGAGGCCCTGATGCGTTGCGATCCCCTGGAAGTCACGCTGGACGTCGTTCCGCGCGCGCGGTTCGACATGCTCGATCTTCGGAGCTGCCTGCCTGCTGAGAAGCGCCAGCGCCTCAACGCCTACCCGCGCAGCCTCTACTGGTCGTCCCACACGACGGCGGGTTTCCTCGAGCCGGCCACGGCCGCGCGTCTGTTCGTCGGACCGGGCGTGGCGGCCTACCTGCAGGCCTTCCGGGCGCTGTTCCCCGAGGGAGCCGACTACGAGCACGATCACCTCGAGCGGCGCCTCGAGCTTCCCCCCGACAAGCGGCTGGTCGAGCCGCGCAACGCCGACTCGCACCTCGCCTTCATCGCCGCGGGGCTGCGCCCGTGCGTCATCTCGCGCAACGGGCCGGGGCCCGGCGTCTGCTTCGTCGACCTGGACGGGATCAACGGCGGGCGGCCACGCACCCGGCGGACCCGGATCATCGGGTTCACCGAGGAGGAGGAGATCGCCAGGGCCCGCATCGAGGTGCCAGTCTCGACCCACGCCGTGGACTCGGTCAACCTGAAGGACCCGCGGCTGGGCGTCTACGATCAGCTGCGGGAGTTCGTCCGCGCGCACGACGTGTCGAAGGGCCGCCTGCGCCTTGCGCTCGCCGAGCACGAGCGGCACGCCGGGCTGACCGTGAACGAGTACGAGACGCTGCTGATGCGCCACGACCTGCCCGAGGTACTGCGCAACCCGCTGCGGTTCGCCATCGAGCGCGGGCGCCACGCGCTGGCCGAGCCGCGGAAGGTGCCGGCCAAGACCCTCGGTTACGCGAAGTACGACCTGGTGCG
>DAOPQX010000332.1:0-1580 GCA_035348395.1 Vicinamibacterales bacterium
TCCGTCCGCAGCGGCGATGGTGCGATCGAGGCGGCGGACACGGAGCAGGGCTTCAAGGTCGGTGCGAGCGAGAGCAGCCTCAGCCATTTCGCTTTTCCTTCGCCTATTAGCGAAAGAATAGCGTAAGTGGTGCGGGCGGTCAAGAAAAAGGCTCAGGGCTCAAGGCTCAGGGCTCAGGGTTCGCCATGGGGAAGCCAGGCGAGCGCAGGCATAGAATGGGCGCTCATGCTGCACCGCGTCGGCGCCGCCCTCGCCTTCCCCGACTTCCGCAAGCTCTGGTTCGGCGCGGCCACCTCGAGCATTGGAACCTGGATGCAGAGCGTCGCGCAGAACTGGCTGGTGCTGACGATCAGCGGATCTGCGTTCTACCTGGGGCTCGACGCCTTCCTCGGGCAGCTCCCGATCCTGTTGTTCACCCTGCTCGGGGGGGTGGTTGCCGACCGCCACGACCGCCGCCGCGTGCTCCTCGGCTCGCAGTACGTCCAGATGAGCACCGCCTTCGCGCTCGCGCTGCTCGTCGCCCTCGGCGCCGTGCAGGTGTGGCAAATCCTCGCCCTCTCCTTCGTCACCGGGTGCGCGCAGGCGTTCGGCGGGCCGGCCCACCAGTCGCTGATGCCGTCGCTCGTCGACCGCGACCGCCTGCCCAACGCGATTGCCCTCAACTCGATCCAGTTCAACCTCGCCCGCGTGATCGGACCGCTGCTGGCTGGCCTCGCGCTCGCCTCGTTCGGCATGGTCTTCTGCTTCACGGCCAACGGCCTGTCGTTCCTCGCGGTCATCGCCGCGCTCTGGACGCTTCACGTCCCCGCCCGCGAACAGGCCGCTCCCCTCCCCCTCGCCCAGGAACTGCGGACCGGCCTCACCTACGTGCGGCGCGAGGGGCCTCTCTTCGGCCTGACGCTGCTCGCCTTCGCCGTGACCTTTTTCGGCACGCCGCTGCTGACGCTGCTGCCGGTCTTCGCGCAGAGCGTGTTCCGCCAGGGCGTGGAGGGATACAGCCGGATGATGGTGTTCTCGGGTGCCGGGGCCGTGACCGGCGCGATTACCGTGGCGTGGCTCGGGCGGTTTCCTCGCATGGGGACCTGGGCGCTCCTGACGCAGGCGGGGTTCGGCGTGTTGATCGTCGCCTTCGCGCTCGTCCGCGTCCCCGCCCTCAGCTACCTGCTGCTGTTCGCCGCCGGCGCCGCCCTCATCGTCGTCTTCTCGCTGATGAACTCGCTCGTGCAGCTGCTGGCCCCCAACCCGATGCGCGGACGCGTGATGAGCATCTACATGGTGGCCTTCCGCGGAGGGATGCCGCTCGGCAGCCTCGCGAGCGGTGCGCTGGCAAACCTCGTCTCGGCCCCGGCCGTGCTTGCGCTGAACGGCTCGCTGCTGGTGGGGGTGGCTGCCCTGTTTCTGCTCACGTACGAGAAACTGAGGACGGTGTGATGAGCAGCAGACAGAGGGATCAGGGATCAGATCGTGCCGGAGGTGCAGACGGTGCAGGAGGTGCCGAAGGTGCGGTGCAGGAGGTGCCGAAGGGGCGGTGCAGGAGGTGCCGAAGGGGCGGTGCAGGAGGTGCCGAAGGGGCGGTGCAG
>DAOPQX010000332.1:1680-4310 GCA_035348395.1 Vicinamibacterales bacterium
GAGGTGCCGAAGGGGCGGTGCTGATGGTGCCGGAGGGGCGGTGCTGATGGTGCCGGAGGGGCGGTGCTGATGGTGCCCGGAGGGGCGGTCCTGATGGTGTTGGAGGTGCGGCGTCACGTCTGTCATGTACGTTTCAATACAGAGGCGCAGCGATTTCTGGAATGATCCGAGATCTCTGCGTACGCCTCCGCGTCTCCGCGCCTCTGCGGTTAACGTGGACAAGCCGTTACCTCTGTCACGTACGTGTCAACGCAGGGATCTCCAGAACCATTCGAGATCTCGGCGTACGTCTCTGTGTCTCTGTGCCTCTGTGGTTGACGTGATCCGATAGGCAAGGGTCGCCCCCAACGAGAGGAACCATGCTGTTACGCCGCGGAGTACTGACCGCCGTCGCTCTCGCCGTTGCCCTCACCGCCGTCGTTCGCAGCGACGAGGGCATGTGGACCTTCGACAAGGCGCCGCTCGCCCGCATCAACGCTGCGCTCGGGACGGCGATCGACCAGGCGTGGCTCGACCGCATCCAGGCGGGCGCCGTGCGCCTCGGCGGCTGCTCGGCGTCGCTCGTCTCGTCCGAGGGGCTCGTCCTCACCAACCAGCACTGCGTCCGCTCGTGCCTGCAGTCGTTCTCCACTCCCGGCCGCGACCGGGTGGCCGAGGGGTTCTTCACCAAGGGGCGCGATGACGAGCGGACCTGCCCCGGCCAGACCGCGGAGGTCCTCTTGTCGATCGAGGACGTCACCGCGCGCGTGATGGCCGCCACCGCCGGGACAACGGGGCGCGAGTTCGTGCGCGCGCGAAGCGCCGAGCAGGCGGCGATCGAGAAGGCCGGCTGCGGCGCCGACGCGTCGCTCCGCTGCCAGGTGGTGACGCTCCACCGCGGGGGCCAATACAAGCTCTACAAGTACCGGCGCTATTCGGACGTCCGCCTCGTGTACGTGCCCGAGCACCAGGCGGTCGTCTTCGGCGGCGACCCCGACAATTTCAACTTCCCGCGCTTCGCGCTCGACGCCGCCTTCCTGCGCGTCTACGAGAACGGCAAGCCCGCCTCGACGCCGTCGTTCCTGCGCTGGACGCCGCGCGCGCCGAAGCCGGGCGAGCCCGTCTTCGTCGCCGGGAATCCCGGCAGCACCTCCCGTCTCGAAACGGTGGCGCAGCTCGAGACCGCGCGCGACGTGCAGCTGCCCGCCCTCATCAAGCGATACTCCGAGCTGCGGGGCCGCCTGCTTCGCTTCGCCGACGAGAGCGCCGAGCACAAGCGGATGACGCGCGATGCCATCCGCGGCGTGGAGAACAACGTGAAGCGCCTGTGGGGCCAGCACCAGACCCTGGCCGACCCGGCCTTCATGGATGCCAAGCGCGCCGCCGAGCGCGAGCTGATCGCGAGAAGCGCGGGCAAGGCGGGAAGCGAACCGGTCGCCGGCGCGGTTGCCGCCATTGCCGCGGTGCAGCCGCAGCGGCGCGCGTTGATGCCCTTCTACGATCAGCTGGAGCAGTTCGCCGGCGCGTCCTCGGTCCTCTACAACTACGCCCGCACGCTCGTGCGCGCCGCGCTTGCCCGCAGCGCTGCTGCTCCCGGCGATCGCCTGCCGGAGTACTCGGACGCCCGCCTCGCGGTCCTCGGCAAGAGCCTGACCGAACCGCGAGCCATCGAGCCCGAGCTCGAAACGCTCTACCTCGGCTTCTGGCTGTCGAAGGCCCGCGAGGTGATGGGCACCGATGCGCCGGAGACCAAGACGCTCCTCGGGCGCGAGTCGCCCGAGGGGCTGGCCGGGCGGCTGGTCGCCGGCACGAAGCTCGCCGATCCGGCCGTGCGCAAGGCGTTGTGGGACGGCGGCGAGGCCGCCGTCCGCGCCTCGGACGATCCGCTGATCCGCTTCGTCCTCGCCACCGACGCGCAGGCGCGCGCCGTTCGTGCCGCGTGGGAGGAACGGGCGGTCGCCCCGACCGACCGTGCCGCCGAACGCCTCGCGCTCGCCCGCTTCGAGGCGTACGGCGACGATGTCTATCCGGACGCGACCTTCACGCTCCGGCTGTCGTACGGCCGCATCGAGGGCTGGAAGGAAGGCGACAGGGTCGTCGAGCCGGTGACGCGCATCGCCGGCCTGTGGGAGCGCGCGACCGGTGCCGAACCCTACGTAGTGTCACCGGGCCTGGCCGCGGCCCGCGACCGCCTCGCCCCCGGCACCGTCTTCACCGTCGCCACCACCAACGACATCGTCGGCGGCAACTCGGGATCGCCGTTGCTCGATGCACAGGGGAACGTCATCGGGGCGATCTTCGACGGCAACCTGCACTCGAACGGCGGGACCTACGGCTACGATCCGCAGCTGAACCGGGCCGTCGCCGTTTCCGCCGCCGTCGTACAGGAGGCGCTGCTCAAGGTCTACGACCAGCCGCACCTGGTCAAGGAACTCTCCGGAAAGTAGACCGGCTCACCGGCAGGTTGCTGAGAGGGAGCGTGTGCCTTTCAGCAACCTGCCAGGGCTTGGGCGAGCACCATCACGCTGGCCCCCAGCACCTCTTGCACCGGCACCCGCCTTCGCCAAACGCTCGCTGCGCTCCCGCCTTCGCTGAACGCTCGCTGCGCTCCCGCCTTCGCTACCCGCTCGCTGCGCTCCCGCCTTCGCTAC
>DAOPQX010000333.1:0-4308 GCA_035348395.1 Vicinamibacterales bacterium
TCCGCGCAGCTTCGCGGCCAGCGATGAAACGTCCTTGAAATCCGAAGCCGAGAACGCCGTCTTCACCTCGACCCACTGCTCGGTGGCCGGCGTGAGCCACGCCCGCGGCAGGCCCGGCGGCTCGGCCGTCATGTAGTTGATGAGGAAGCTGAAGATTCCCGCCTGGGCGGCGACGTAGAAGAACTGCGCCAGCGTCGCGCCCGAGAAGTGCGGGTGGCACCAGATGCTGTCGCTCGCGATCCGGCGCCTCTTTCGCTGCAGCACCACGGCCGCGATCGCCAGGGCGGCGAGCGCGCCGGCCGCGAGGGTCGCCAGGAGCGCGCTCTCCGGCGTGGCGATGACGCCGCGCGCGTAGGGAACGCCTGCCCACAGCCCGAGCAGCGCCCCGCCGGCCCCCACCGAACCCAGGATCAACCAGAGGATCATGCCGAGGATGCACAGCAGGACCGTGACGTTTCCCAGCAGCAGCGGATAGACCAGCCGGCTGCTCCCGCCCGGGGCCGCAACCCGGTCGCTGCCCTCGGCGGGGCGTTCGTCCTCGGCCTTGATGTCGGGCACCGGAGCGAAGTAGAAGACCACGGCCAACAGGAGTACCAGCACCGCGACGCCGGCGTACGGAATCCACAGCGTCTCGCTTCCGGTGCTCCTGCCGGTGGCGTCTTTCGAGTAGAAGAACAGGCCGCCGGCAATCGGGCCGAGGATCCAGCCGACGCCGTTGCAGGACTGGGCGAGGTTGATCCGCGTCGCCGCGTAGCGGGCCGGGCCGAGCACGGTGGTGTACGGGTTGGCAACCGTCTCCAGGAACGTGAGCCCCGCGGCCACCATGCAGACGCCGAGCAGGAAGGCCCAGAACGCCGCGATGCCCGTCGCGGGGATGAACCAGAAGCCGCCCACCGCCACCAGCAGGAGGCCGGCGATGATCCCGCCCCTGTAGCCCAGGCGCGTGGCCAGCCACCCGGCCGGCAGCGCCATGAGGAAGTAGCCCATCCAGTGCGCGAACTGCACCCAGGCCGACTGCGACAGGCTCAGGTGCAGCTCCTCCTGGAAGTGCTTGTCCATCACGTCGATCATGCCGTTGCAGAATCCCCAGAGGAGGAACAGGGAACTGACGAGCACGAAGGTGACGGCCACGTTCCGGCCGTCCGCCGTGACGAACATGCCCGTGGCCCGGCGCTGTGCACCCGTGTTGGCGGCGACGCTCGACTTGTCCATGGTGTGGTGTGCCCGGCGACGTTACCGCGCGTTCAGCGCGCCCTTGATGTCCGCAATCGAGACCCCGAGCACGGCCCGGGCCACGCGGTCGAGCGCGGGCTCGGCGCCGGTCAGGTGGATGGTCCGGTGCAGGTGTGAGAGGCGTTCGCCCGGGGCCAGCGCGGCAGCGGGCGACGAAGATTCCAGCTCGTAGAACGGGCCGAGCGGCTTGGCTCCCGGCGCCGGCGGACCGTCGTTGTAGGCGTTCGCCGCGTCGCCCGCGTACGGATCGTCCTGCAGCCGCCACAGCGAGTTCACGTAGTCGGTGACGCCGGCCGGCTGACTGAACTGAACGATCGTGAGAACCTGTTTCTCGCCGTCGTAGCTGCCGAGCACGCCCCTGCTGCGCCGGGGCCCGATCCCGATCTTGCTGCGGAACCGTCCGTCGCCGCTGAGGAAGACCACGTCATCCTTGACCACGAGCCGCTCCGGGGGCACCGCGCCGAAGTAGTCGGAGGTGACCTTCGGCCCCAGCTCCGACTCGGGGCCCGCCTTGATCGGCACCACGACCGTGGTGGCGGGAGAGGGGTTGAACATCCCCAGGATCCAGATGGAGAGCAGGCCGGTCTCACGCTTCCACGCGGCCTTGCCGGCGTTGGTGATCGCGTTGTCCGACTCGTACGCGACCAGGTCCACTCCCGGCGCCGCCTCCACCCCGAGGCGCTTCCAGCCTGACGCGCCGTCGAGGAGCCGGACGTCCCGCGCCACCTCGACGTCGAAGGAGGTGCCCGAGTAGTTGGTCAGCGTGAAGGCCGAGGTGAACCTCACCGAATCGGACGACTGGCCGGCGACCTGGAACGGCAAGGTGTCTATCGGGGCGGGCGTCTGCCAGTCTGAGAGCTCGAACTTCGCGCCCTTGGCGAAGAAGATCGAGAACTGTCCCCCCTCAGGGCCCAGCCAGAAGCGGTCCTCGCCCCCGAATGGGTTCATGTGCGGCAGGGTCTTGCGCGAGGCGATGAGCTCCCGATTGATCCAGCCGAAGCTCACACCATCGTCGCCGCGTGCGGTGCTCGTCAGCACCCGGCCCTGCCAGCCCGCGGTGACCGCAATCTTGGCCGAGCCGGGCCGATCGGCCAGGACGATCACGTCGACGTACCGTTTCAAAAACGCGACGTCGTCCCCGAAGGTGGCGGTGGAGGCTCCAGAGAGACAGGTGACGGCGATGGTCATGGCTGTGAGTCCCGCGGCGAGGGTGGCGTGTTCGTGTGTCATGTCCGCACCAGATGGATGTCACGGGCGCCGGCCGGAAGGCCGGCCGGCCTGGGTCCCGGCGCATGGTAGCCGAAGTCGCCGCCACGAGACCAGCGCGGGGCGCCCCCAGGGGTAAGATACTGCTGGTCCGGAGATGGCCCGGACGGGAAGGTGACCCGATGATCCTCGCGCGTCGCGAGTTCCTGATGGCGATCGGCGGCGCAGCCGCGTGCGTGCGCCCAGCCCTGGCCGCTCCCGCCTGGCGCGCCGGCGTGGCGTCGATCGACATCACGCCGCAACCGGGGCTCTGGATGGCCGGGTTCGCTGCGCGCAAGGAGCCCTCGCAGGGAGTGGCCCTGCCGCTGCACGCGAAGGCGCTGGCGCTGGAGGACGCGCGGGGCAGCCGGGTGGTCATCGTGACGCTCGACCTGCTCGGACTCACCGGGCCGGTCGTGGACCGCATCGCCGCGGCCGTCGAGCGCCATCACCGCATCGGGCGCGGCCGTCTCCTGCTCTGCAGCAGCCACACGCACAGCGGCCCGGTCATCGACGACCAGCTGGCCGTGGCCTACGACCTGTCGCCCGCGCAGTGGGACGCGATCCGCACGGCCACTAGGCGGATCGAGGCGCAGGTCGTCGAGGCGGTCGGGCAGGCGCTCCGGTCGATCCGTCCCGTGCGCCTGCGGTCGGGACAATCGAGCGCCGGGTTCGGCGCCAACCGCCGCACGGCCTTCCCGGGCGGCCCCAGCGATCCAACCGTGCCGGTGCTCTCGGTCGAGCGTCCCGACGGCGGGCCGCTCGCGGTGCTGTTCGGCTACGCCTGCCACAACACCACCCTCACCGCCGACTTCGTGCGCTTCCACGGTGATTACGCCGGAGTGGCCCAGGCCGAGATCGAGCGCCGGCGTCCCGGGACGACGGCGCTGTTCCTCGCGGGCTGCGGCGCCGACCAGAACCCGTCGCCCCGCGGCAGCGTCGAACTGGTCGATCGGCACGGCCGGGCTCTCGCCGACGCGATTGACCGCGCCCTCGGCGAGGCGAGGCCCGTCGCCGGCGACCAACTGCGGGCCGCCTTCACGACGGTCACCCTCGACTACGCCCCGCCGCCGCCCCCAGACGCCTGGCGCGCACGGCTCGAGGACTCGAATCCTTACGTCCGCCGGCATGCGAAGCTGATGCTCGACGCCATCGCCCGGGACGGGCGCGTCCAGTCCTCGGAGCCCGCGCCGCTGCACGCGCTCCGGATCGGAGACCTGACCCTGGTGGCACTCAGCGGCGAGGTGGTGGTGGACTACGCGCTGGCGATCAAGCGGGCGCACGGCGACTCGACCTGGGTGGGCGGCTACACCGACACGGTGTTCGGCTACCTGCCGTCGGTTCGCGTGCTGCGCGAGGGGGGCTACGAGGGGGGCGAGGCCATGCTGTACTTCGGCCGGCCCGGGCCGTTCACCGAGAGCGTCGAACGGACGGTGATGACTGGCGTCGAGTGGCTGCTGGCGTCGATGCGCGCCTCGTGATCGCGCCTGTCAGGGGTCGCTCGCGCAGGGCCCAGGTCGGGTTCAGCCTGCCGAATCAGCGCGGCGCTCACTGGCGCCAGGCCATGCCGTCGGGCCCCTCGCCGGTGGCAATCCGCCCGGCCACTTCCAGTGTCTTCAGATCCACGATGGCCAGGGCGTTCTCGCCTGTCAGGGCCACGTAGGCGCGCGAGCCGTCGGGCACGACGAGGATGCCGGACGGCGCGCGGCCGAGCGGCATCCGCTTGGTCACGCGGCGCGAGGCGCGGTCGATCACGACCAGGTCGCCTGCCTCGAGATCCGAAACCAGCACGAGGCGGCCGTCCGGGGTGAAGCGGAGGCGGTTGGATCG
>DAOPQX010000334.1:0-4301 GCA_035348395.1 Vicinamibacterales bacterium
GTCGCGGGCGAAGGAGGCGAGCAGCGTCACGCTCTCGCTTGGATTGACCCCGGTCAGCCAGTGGACCGGGAGGCCGCCCGCGTCGATCTCGCAGTCGGGGGAGATGACGCGAATCTTCTGGACGCGCCGCTGCTCGGCCCGGATGAAGACCAGGATCTCGGACGGGCCTTCGAGGGTGACGCGGGATCGGCCGCCCGCACGGCGGCGCGCCGATTCGAGATGCACCACCCCGTCGTCACGCCCGGCGTCGCAGGAGCGGTGGTCGCCGGGGATCGCGGCAACCGACCAGGCGACCCACCCCGGCGCCTGCCTGGCGGCCACGAGGCCACTGAACGCCTGCTCGAGGCCGGACGGAACGGCGCGCTGCTGAAGGTCGGCGTTCGCGAGACCCGCGGGAACCCCTTGCGCTGCCAGGGTGACCGCCGCGAGCAGGCCCGCGGCGACAGCTGCCGCCAACACGGTCGAAATCTTGCGGTTCATGGGTGGCCTCTCTGGGGTTGGGGGCCGGGGTAGGGCGACCACAAGGGTCGCCCCTACTTCAGCAGCTCCATCATGTAGTCCATCGCCTCCTTGTTCTTCATCATCGAGAGGCGGGAGACGATTTCCTTGCGAAGCTCGGGGTCCTTCTCCTGGCGGGCGAGGGCGACGAGGGCGCCGGCGTTTCCCTGCATGAACAGCCCCTGGATCGCGGCCTTCCTGACGCCCGGGTCCTTGTCGTCGCGGTAGAACTGGGCGAGCACGTCGCCGGTCTTCTTCGAGTCCATCATCCCGAGGTTGCGGACCGCGGTCCGCCGCAGGGCGGCGTCGGCCTCGGCCTTTGCGAGCGCCGCGAGCTTGTCGCTGGCCCCGCTGATGGCCATCGCCTGGAGCACCTGCCGGCGCACCTCGGCCGAAACCTCGGTTCCGTAGAGGCCTGCCAGCTCGGCCTGCGCACCCATGACTCCCAGTTGCCGCACGGCTTCGGCTCGCAGCTCGGGCGACTTTTCGCTCTTCGCCGCCTCGAGCAGCCGGTCGCGGTCGCCCGCCATCATGAACGCCTGCATGACGTGGCGCTTCACTTCGACGTCCGGGGAAGAGCGGTAGATCTCGGCGAGGACGGACCGGTTCTCCGGCTTGCCGAACATCGCCAGGTAGCGCACCGCCTTGAGCTGGAGGTCGGGATTTCCCTGGCCTCGGGCGACCCGCGCAAGGATCTCGCTGGCCTGCGGCGTTCCGCTCTGGGCCAGCACGAAGAGCGCCTGTTCCTTCACCTTCGGCGAGCTGGCGCCCTTCAGCATCTCCTCGACCATCGGCACCGCGCGGTCGGGGTCGTTGAGCATCACCGAGCGGAGGGCCATCGCCTTCAATTCCTCGTCCTGCGCCTGCGGCGAGACCGTCTGCCCCGAGGCGGTCTTCATTGCCAGCTCGAGCGCCCTGGCGTCGTTGAGCCAACGGCTCGACGGGAACTTCTTCTGCAGGTCCTGCAGCTTGGCGAGCGCCTCGGCGCGCTGGCCGAGCCGGCTGAGCGCGTAGGCCTGCCAGTAGAGGGCCCCGTCGGCCCGGCGGCCGCCCATGGCCGCCACCTTCTCGAAGGCCTGGAGCGCCTCCTCGTACCGGGCGCGATCGAGGGCACGGGTGGCGCGGTTGTACTCCCGCGTCGCCTGGTCGACCTCGCGCGAGGCCTCGGCCATCTCGCGCGCCAGCTTGGCGGATTCCTTGGTGCCGGGCTCCTGCAGGCCGAGAACCTCGAGGCTGGCCAGCGCGGCGTTGGTGCCCGCCAGCGCGGGAGCGATGTCGAAGTCGAGGTCGAAATCGAACTCGAGGTCGGCCAGCGCCTCCGCCACGACCGCGAGCGGAGGATGGGGCGGCGCGGGCGGAAGCGGCGGCACCGGCGCGGGCGTCTGCGCCGCGGCCGACGCCGCCATCACCACGATTGCCGCGCCAACGAGAATCGAATGTTTCACCATAAATGTCTCCAACTCCTGTCCGGCCCGCTTGGGTCCTCGGCAAGCCCTTGACCTTGAGCCCTGAGCCCTGAGCCGTGAGCCTTCTAGATGCTGCTCCCCTTGGCCTGCCGCTGCCGCAGCGTCTCGCCGAGGATCCCGACCTTGAAGATCAGTCCCTGTGCGTCGATCTCCCCGCGAACGTGCTCGAACTCGGTCTCCGACACGCGGGACGGGCCGTTGGCGATCTCGACCAGCGCCCGTTCGAGGTCGTCGAGCACTGCAGCCATCCCGTTCTCTCCCGCGTCGATTGCCGAAAGCCGGTAGAGGCGGTTCTCGGCGACGAGATCGCGGACGCGCTCCTGGTCGGCCGACAGGTCGATCGCCCCGTCCTCGTCCGGCGCGTTCATCACCTCGAGCAGGGCCGCCCGCGAGCGCTCGAGGTGTTCGCCGACCTCGAGCACGAGGATCCGCTCGCGGACACCGGCGACGGCCGCCGCCGCGGTCGAGCCCTGCGCACCAGGCGGCGCGCCGGCCAGCTCCGGTTCCGAGCCGGGCTCCGTGGAAGGCGTCGAGGAGGCGGGCGTGCCGCTCGCTACCTGCTCCGGGGCGGGCGCCGGTGCCCAATACCGCCCGGCGACGAACGCCGCAACCACGAGCACGGCCAGCCCCGCGGCGTAAGCCAGGGGGCGGAGCGCGACGGCCCCGAAGGGCCACCACCGCCTCGCCGGCTTCGACTCGCGAGCCCGTTGGTCGGCCAGCCGCGGCTGCAGCCGCGCCCAGACGCGGGCACCGTAATCGGCCGGGCGTTCAGGGATGGACACTGGCCGCACGGCCGCCAGCTCGCGTCCGAGCGTGGCCAGCTGCCGTTGGCATCCCTCGCACTCCCGGATGTGCGAGCGGAAGGCGGCGCCCTCCGCCTCGTCCAGCTCGCCGTAGTGGTAGAGGACGAACTGCTCGTCGGTCGGGTGTCTCACGATCCCCACTCCGCCGTCCTGGCGACGGGCGCCAGCGCCCGCCGCATCTTCTGGACGGCCCGAAAGACGCTGTGCTTGGTGGCGCCGAGCCGGAGGCCCAGCGCCTCTCCGATCTCCTCGAGCGAGTGCCCCTCGAAGTGCCGCAGCACGAACGCGGTGCGCTCGGCCGGCGAGAGGCGCTGCATGGCCGCCTCGATCCGGCGGTGGACCTCCGAGCCATAGGCCACGCGGTCGGGCCGGCTCGCGGCATCGGCCTCCGGCTCGGCGCGCCAGCGGGCCTCCCCGTCGTCTGCCTCGATCGGTTCCAGCCGCACGCGGGGCCGCTTGCGGAGCAGGTCGTACGAGCAGTTCACGGTCACCCGGTGCAGCCAGGTCTTGAAGCTCGACCTCGACTCGAACCGCTTCAGCTCCCGGTAGACCTTGAGGAAGGTGTCCTGCACGACGTCCTCCGCGTCCGACTCGTTCCCGGTGAGACGGAAGGCGAGCTGGAACACGCCCACGCTGTGGCGTTCGACCAGTCTCTGGAAGGCCGATTCGTCGCCGGACTGGGCCAGGGCCACGTCCGGCGTGTCCGTCGCATCCATCTGGCTACTTAGACGGGGGGCGGCGAATTTGGTTAGTCCACGACCGGGCGTGCGTTGCCCGGTTCAATCGACCAGCCGGGCGACGGTGGCTCCAAGGTGTGTCTCGGTGGCGTCCCAGAACTCGGCGACCAGGGGGTGACGCTCGAGCGCTGCCTGGACGATGCCGCGCTGGACGCCGCGGCCCCGCCCGTGTATCAGGCGCACCTCGCGCAGCCCCGCCTCCCACGCGGCCGTCACGTATTCCTCGACCACCGACTTCACGTCGCGGGGCGCGAAGGGGTGCAGGTCGAGCGCCGGCTCGATGGGGAGGTGGACCGGAGCGTCGGGATCATTCGTCACGGGCAACCGCCAGTCCAGACGTCCGACTCGACTTCGCGACTTCGTGACCTCTCCGACCTCGTGACTTCGTGGACTGCCCGTCACTCCTCGTACCGGGCCGTCACCACCGTCTTGATTCCCCCGCGGGGCGTGAAGTCGCCCACGACCGTCATCCGGCGGGGCGCGCAGGAGGCCACCAGGTCGTCGAGGATCTGGTTGGTGACCTGCTCGTAGAAGATCCCGCGGCTGCGGAACTCGAGCAGGTAGTACTTCAGCGCCTTCAGCTCGAGGCAGCGCTCGCCGGGAACGTAAGTGATGCGGATGGTGCCGAAGTCCGGCAGCCCCGTCTTGGGGCAGACGGAGGTGAACTCGGGGCAGTCGATCGCGATCTCGTAATCACGGTCGGGCTTCGGGTTGGGGAAGGTCTCGATCGGGGGTGGCATGGTCCGATTCTACGCTGGCGATCTGTGCGGGAACCCGCGAAAATGCTTGCGATCCAA
>DAOPQX010000335.1:0-4290 GCA_035348395.1 Vicinamibacterales bacterium
GCAGCAGCAGCAGCAGAAGCCAGCTGCCGTTGACGACGACCAGGAAGCGCAGATGGACGAGGCCCTCAAGAAGTTCGGCTACGTCTCCGGCCAGGCGGGTGCCTGTCAGACGCCCGGACCCGGCCGGACGAAGCACGAGCGCCAGGCCCTCGACGTTGCGACCGGCGTTCTCCGGCTGTTCGGATCGGACCGGGCGTTCTATTACGCGGCGGCGTACGGTGCGGGGGTGACCGCCCCCTCCGACCGCGCCAAGTGCCCCGAGACGATCAAGGAGTACGAGCGGATGCTGGCCAAGGTGAAGGCGCTGGCCGCACGGTGAACGCAGGAGGAACTCATGAGATTGGGATGGACAGGACGGTGCGGCCTCGCGTTCCTGGCGATCCTGCTCGTCTCGCCCGCCGCGCGGGCCGATCGCTGGGACGTCCTGCGCGAGATCGGCGAGGGCGATCGGGAGATCAGGCGGGAGCGGCGCGAGGCCGTGCGCGAGATCCTGCGTGCCGACTCGGGGTGGGAGATGGCCCGCGAGATCGGGGAGGGAGCCCGTGAGATCCGGCGCGAAAAGCGCGAGAAGCGGCGCGAGGTGCGGCGCGAGATCCGCGTCGAACTGTTCCGCCGCTAGCCGGCGGGCTGCGCTCGCCCTCGTCCTGCTGACCTCGGTCGCGACGGTCTCGCAGGCACCGCTGACCGCGCAGGAGGCGGGCGCCGGGCCCGAGCCACATGTGGCCGTGGCGCCCGTCGTACTGGACGGGGTCGTCCTCTTCCGCGTGCGGGGAGTCTCTTCGCTGCCGGCGGAGACGCGCGCGCGCCTCATCGGGGATCGCATTGCCGAGGTCGCCGCGGATCGCACGATCGAGCCGGGCTCGCTCCATGTCGTCGAGGGCGAGGGGGTCAGCCGGATCGTGGCCCGCGGCGTGCCGGTCGTCACCCTCGTGGATGCCGACGCCGCGCTCGAGGGGCTCCATCGGAAGGAACTGGCCTCCGCGCACCTTGCCAAGGTGCAGGAGGCGATCGCGGACTACCGGGCGGCCCGCACTCCCGGCGCGATGCGGCGCAGCATCGTGAATGCGGTCGGGGCCGGGCTCGTCCTCGCGCTCGCCGTCGCGGCGCTCGCGTGGTCGTGGCGCCGGGTGGATCGTTTCCTCGAGCGCCGCCTGAAGGAGGGCGTGCGTTCGGTCGAGATCCGGTCCTTCCGCCTGATGCGCGGCGAGGCGGTGTGGCGGGCGGCGCGGAGTGTCCTCGTCGCGCTTCGGGCAGTCGTCCTGCTCGGGATCCTCCTCCTGTTCCTGAGCTTCGTGCTGGTCCAGTTTCCCTGGACGCGCGGGCTCTCCCGCGGCATGGCCGCCTTCGCGCTTCGGCCGCTGCAAGAGATGGGCGAGGGGCTCCTGTCCAGCATCCCGAGCCTGGTGTTCCTCGCGGTGTTGTTCCTCGCGGTCCGGCTGGGACTCAGGGCGGTGCGCCTGTTCTTCGACGCGGTGGGACGAGGGGCGGTCACCCTGCAGGGCTTCGATCGCGAATGGGCCGAACCCACCTACAAGATCATCCGGATCGCGGCGATCGCCTTCGCGCTCATCGTCGCCTACCCCTACATCCCGGGCTCCGACACCGCCGCCTTCAAGGGGGTGTCGGTGTTCATCGGCGTGGTGTTCTCGCTCGGGTCGTCATCGGTGGTCTCGAACATCATCGCCGGTTACATGATGACCTACCGGCGCGCGCTCAAGGTGGGCGATCGGGTCAGGATCGGCGATGCGGTCGGGGACGTGATCGAGACGCGGCTCCAGGTGACCCACCTCCGCTCGCCGAAGAACGAGGAGATCATCGTCCCCAATTCGCAGATCCTCGCCGGCGAGGTGACCAACTACAGCTCGCTGGCACGGGTGCACGGGCTGATCCTCCACACCGAGGTGGGGATCGGGTACGACACGCCGTGGCGGCAGGTGGAGGCGATGCTCCTGCTGGCGGCCGAGCGCACGGAGGGTGTTGCCCGGGAACCGCGCCCGTTCGTGCTCGAGAAGAAGCTTGGTGACTTCGCGGTCGTCTACGAGTTGAACGCCTACTGCGACAACCCCCAGGCCATGAACCTGCTCTACGCCGCGCTGCACCGGAACGTCCTCGACGTGTTCAACGAGTACGGCGTCCAGATCATGACCCCCGCGTACGAAGGCGACACGCCGGAGCCGAAGGTCGTGGCACCGAACGACTGGTTCGCCGCGCCCGCCGACACAACCCCCTCCGACACGGCGCCTGCCGGCACATCGCGCCTGCAGCCTTCCCGGCGCACGGCCACCGGTCAGCCGACGCCTCATTCGTGAGAATGACGATCGCGTCGCGCCCTCGTCTCAGCCTTCTCCCGTCGTTTCCGATGGCGCCGTGCAGGGCAAGGTGATACGCTGGCGTCACTTCTCGAGTTCCACGCCTCCGACAACGATGGCACCAAGGCAATCTCGTAGTGGTGTGCCGTTCTTCTCACTGACCCCTTCAGCCGCAATCCCTTCGCCGGCCGACCCCTTTCCGGACCAGACGCCCCCGGAGATCCACTCAATGCACCGCCTCCTTCACGCACTCCGCACCGGCTGCGTCGTCGTGACCGCGGTACTGGGCCTGTCCGCTGCGTGGACGAGCCCGGCCGCCGCGCAGGCCGTGCCGCCGACGGACCCGTTCCTGGGCGTGCCGATCCTGACGAGCGGGGCTTCGACGCCCGGCGGCACGGTGACGGTCGTGAACGACACCTCCAGGGCGACCACGGCTGGCGGGGCCCACGCGCTGGTGGGCAACGCGTCGGCCGGCGGCTATCCACAGAGCGTGATCGACAGCCTGACGGCCTTTTCCGCCGCCCCGTTCTCATTCCAGCTCACGAGGGTCTGGAACGCCGATTCGACCGAGGGAACGGTCGGTGATCCCGCAACGGGCACGCGTCTCGATGTCGAAGGCAACCCCCTCCCCGGCCTCGGCGGATCCTTCACGCTGAACGCGGACGGGACGTTCACGTTCAATCCAGGCACCGACTTCGACGATCTGCCGAATGGATCGTCCGTCCTCACCACCGTCCGGTACGAGGTCACGGGGACGAACAACACCCCGACCGGCGACGGGTCGCCGAACCCGATCAGGGACTTCGCCGGCCTTCTCATCGTCGAGATCGAGAGGAACGCCGCGGACGGCACCCTGAGTTGCGCGCCGGCCGGCGCCGACTTCGCCGACTTCGGATCGTTCAGCCTGCCGGGGAGCGCCTTTCCCGATTTGAAGGCCTACGTGGACAGCCTGCTCCGCTTCCGCTACTCGGGTGGGCCGGGCAGCGACGTCGTGATCACCAACACCGGCCCGCTCGAAACCGGGGGCGACGAGGCGCACGGCATCTACGCCCGGGCGTCGGGCCAGCGGGGGACCGACGGCCGCAACGCGAGCTTCGCGCGCTCGGCCCACCCGGGCGGCGGAGGTGGCGCCGGAGGCGACATCACCGTGTCCTCCGAAGCCAGCATCACCACGTCGGGGTACCGATCGGCCGGCATCGTCGCCACCAGCATCGGCGGCGACGGAGGGACGGGCGGCGAAGCGGCGTGGTGGTGGGACGCCAAGTCCGGCGGCGCTGGCGGGGACGGCGGCAGCGTGATGGTGTCCGGCGCCGGGACCATCGACACGGCCGGCGAGGGTGCTGTAGGCGTGCTCGCACTCAGTCAAGGGGGGCGCGGCGGCGACGGCGGCGACGGTGCCACCTTCTGGGGCGCCGACAACGGCGCCAAGGGCGGTGCAGGCGGCACCGTCATCGTGGACGGCGGCTGGAACATCGTCACGAGCGGGAAGGACGCCCACGGCATCTGGGCCAGGAGCCTGGGCGGCGTCGCCGGCAGCGGAGGTGACGGCGGATGGACGGGAACCGACGCGGGCGGCGGCGGCCAGGGCACGCACGGCGGCGAAGTGACCGTGGTGAGCCGCGGCAGCATTCACACCAGCGGCGAGAGCTCGTACGGCATCTTCGCGCAGAGCATCGGCGGCTTCGGCGGCAGCGGGGGCGAGGGCGGCAGCCTGTTTTACGCGTCGGGCGGCAACGGCGCGGGGGCCGGCAGCGGCGGGAACGTCTCGGTGACCAACGAGGGCTCGATCGACACCTCGGGGGCCGCCGCGCACGGCATCTTCGCGCAGAGCATCGGCGGCGGCGGCGGCAGCGGCGGCAGCGGGTTGGCGCTCATCGGCTTCGGCGGCGACAGCGCGTCGGGTGGAAACGGCGGCACGGTCGTCGTGACGAACAGGAGCACCATCACGGCCACCGGCGCCGGCTCGCGGGGCATCTACGCC
>DAOPQX010000336.1:0-4277 GCA_035348395.1 Vicinamibacterales bacterium
GCCGGCTCTCGTCGAAGAACTTGGCGAGGGCCAGGGCCAGCGCGACCTTGGCGAACTCCGACGGCTGCAGGTTGAAGAACGGCAGGTCAATCCACCGCCGCGCGCCGCCGCCGGTCGTCCCGAACAGCAGCACGCCGACCAGCAGCGCGACGATCAGGCCGTAGATGGCGAGCGAGTTGTCGGCCAGCGTCCGGTAGTCGATCGTCAGGCAGACCATGAAGACGAACGCGCCGAGGCCGATGGCGTAGAGCTGGCGCACGTACAGTCCCGCGTTCGCCCCCGCGTGCGTGGTGCTGTAGATCATCGCCACGCCCATCGCCGACAGCGCGGCGATCGCCGCAATCAGCAGCCAGTCGATGTGGTAATAGAGGCGGCGTTCGAGCATGGCGATCCCGCAGGGCTGAAGCCCTGCGCTACTGGCCGGCGGTCGCGATTGTCGCCACCGCCGGCGCCGGCGCGGCTGGCGGCGTGAAGGTGGGCAGCGGCCGCCCCTCCTTCTTCGCGAAATAGGTCTCCATCACGTACTTCGCGATCGGGGCGGCCAGGTAGCCGTGCTCGGAGTGCTCGGCGAAGACCGCCCCCGCGATCTCGGGGTTGTCGCGCGGCGCGAAGAAGACGAACCAGCCGTGGTCGCGCAGGTCCATCTCGGTGCGGCCGGCCGCGGCCCTCCCGCCCTGCAGCGAGATGACCTGCGCGGTGCCCGTCTTGCCGGACACGTCGCGCCCCTGGATCCGCGCCCGCCCGCCGGTGCCCGCGCCGTTGACGACCATCCACAGCCCGTCGTGCAGGGCGGCCACCGTCTCGGGCTTGAAGGCGACCCTCGACTTCGGCTCTGGCGCCGGCACCGGCTTCCAGCCGCCGCCGGCGTCCTCGGCGCGCACCAGGTGGGGCGTCACGCGGGTGCCGCCGTTGGCCACCGTCGACATCATCACGGCCAGCTGGATCGGCGTCACCGACACGTAACCCTGCCCGATGGCGACCGAGATCGTCTCGCCCGAGTACCACTTCTCGCCGAAGCGCGCCTGCTTCCAGGCGGTGGACGGCATGATCCCGTCGATCTCGTTCGGCAGGTCGATGCCGCTCTTCTCGCCGAGCCCCAGCAGGGTCGCCCACTTGTGCAGCCGGTCAATCCCCACCATGTTGCCCAGCGTGTAGAAGTACACGTTGCACGACCGCTCGATCGCGTGCCGCATGTCCACGCTGCCGTGGCCCCTCTTCTCCCAGCACTGGAAGTAGCGGCCGTAGAAGGTCGCCCCCCCGCCGCAGTGCACGCGGAAATCGGGCGTCACCAGCCCCTCCTCGAGGGCGGCCGTCGCGACGGCGATCTTGAAGGTCGATCCCGGCGAGTACCGTCCCTGGATGGCGCGGTTCTGCAGCGGCCGCAGCTTGTCGGTGTTCAGCTGGTTCCAGGTGACCCGGTCGATCCCCCCGGCGAAGGCGTTCGGGTCGTACGCCGGCAGCGACACGTAGGCGAGCACCTCGCCCGAGCGCGGGTCGAGCACGACGGCGGCCCCCGCGTAGCCGTAGCCGCGGAACCCCTCCTCGGCCGCGCGCTGCAGGTCGTAGTCGAGGGTCAGCTGCACCCGTCGCCCCTCTGACGGCGGGATCTCCTCGAGCGTCCGGATCTCGCGGCCGGTGCTGTTGACGACCACGCGCCGGGCGCCGTCCTGTCCCATCAGCAGGTGGTTGTAGACCCTCTCGATCCCCGACTGCCCGACGATGTCGCCCGGCTGCAGCCCGCCGGCCTGCACCTGCTCCTCGGTTGCCTGCCCCACGTAGCCGAACAGGTGCGCGGCCAGCGACTCCGAGGGATAGCGCCGTGTCGGGACCCGCTCCACGATGACGCCCGGCAGCTCGGTGTCGAGGCGGCGCGCCATCACGGCCGCCACCTGCGCGAGCGAGGCGTCCTCGACCACCGGGATCGGGCGGTAGGCGGGCAGGTTGCGGTTGCGCCGCACCGTCTCGCGCACCGCCGCCTCGTCGAGCTGCGCGACACGGCAGAGCAGCCGGATGGTCTCGTCGGCGTCCTTGATGTGCTCGCGCACCAGCGAGATCACGAACGAGTCGCGGTTCTCCACCAGCACCGCTCCGTGGCGGTCGTACAGCACGCCGCGGGGGGCGCGCAGCGACAGCGTCCGCTGGTGGTTGTTCTCGGCCAGCTCGCGGAACTTCGCGTGCTGCACGACCTGGAAGTACCAGAAGGCGAGCGCCAGCACGGCGAACACGACCGTGATGGCCGCCTGGATCCCGTTCAGGCGGACCGTGATCTTCCGGCGGTCCTGCGGCCGCGACACCGACGGCTCGGCGGGGGCCAGCAGCCTCACCGCACCCTCCCCCGCGACATCCCGCGACGGCGGTCGATCATGCCGGGAAGCGCATCCAGGACCTGGAAGAACACCACGCCGAGCAGGGCGTTGGCCAGCGATTCGCCGAGGGCGGCGTACAGAGTGACGACCGGGGGCTGCGGGTCGAGCAGGTAGTAGAGGCCGGTCGTGAGGCCCACCTGCACCAGCGTCGCCCCGAAGAACACGAGGAACCGGGGAATGGTCTGCGACACGATGAAGGTGGTGCCGATGCGGCCCGCCAGGTAGCCGACGACGGTCTTGGCCAGGCCGCCGACGCCGACGATGCCGCTGCCGAGCGAATCCTGCGCCAGCCCGGCAATCGTCCCCGAGAGGATGCCGGCGGTCGGGCCCGACGTGAGGCCGAGGTACACGACCGCCACGAGGACGAGGTCCACGCCGCCGGCTCCCCGCACCAGGAACCGCGCGAGCGTCGTCTGGAGGACGAGCGCGGCGGCGATGGTCACCAGCACGCGCAGCGCCGTCACCGCGACACCCCCCGCGCCTCGGACACGCCGGTCTGCCCGCTTGGCGCCACGACGACGAGCACCGCCTCCAGGCTCCCGAAGTCGACGCTCGGCGCGACGCGGATCGACTTGAACACCCCGGCGGCCCGCTCGATCCGCTCGACCCGCCCGACCAGGAAGCCGGGGGGGTAGATGCCGTCGATACCGGAGGTCGTCAGGACGTCGCCTTCTGTGATGTCGGCCGTGGTGGGCAGGTACTCGAGCCGAAGGGTGGTGTCGCCGGTGCCGAACGCGACGCCCTGCGCACGCGACCGTTCGACGACGACCGCGACCGCCGCCGAACGGTCGATCAGCAGCTGCACCTTCGCCGCGTGCCGGGTCGGCATGACGACGCGGCCGACGGCGCCCCCCGGCGACACGACGGCCATGTCGGTGAGCACCCCGTGGTCGGTGCCGCGGTCGATCGTGACCGTTTTGAAGTCGGTGGTGGCGCTGGTGCCGATGATCTCGGCGGCGCGGGTGGGCAGGCTGGTGCGGTCTCGCAGGTCGAGCAGCTGACGCATGCGGGTCGTGCGGCCGGCCTCGGCCCGCGCGAGCTGGAGCTGGACCCGCAGCTCGGCCACCTCGTGGCGCAACCGCTCGTTCTCGGCCTGCGCGTCGCCGAGCCGGACGTAGCCCTCCCAACCCCGGTGCGTGGCGTCCATCACGCCCGAGGTTGCGCGCTGCACCTCGGCCAGCGCCCCGAACAGCACCGCCTGCAGCACCGGCACACCCGACCGGGTGTTGACCTGCGCGGAAATCAGGATGATGTGCCCGACGGCGGCAGCCACGAACAGGTAGCCGCTCCGCCCGCGAATGCCGGAGAAATTAGTCAATCGATATCTTCCGGAGCAAGTTGAAGTCCGAAAGCATCTTCCCGGCCCCCAGCACGACCGACGACAGCGGGTCTTCGGCCATGGCCAGCGGGAGCCCCGTCTCCTCGCGGAGGCGCTTGTCCAGGTTCTTGAGCAGCGACCCGCCGCCGGTCAGCACGATGCCCCGGTCGACGATGTCGGCCGACAGCTCGGGGGGCGTGCGCTCGAGGGCCACGCGCACGGCGTCCACGATCACGTTGACCGTCTCGGCAAGCGCCTCCCGGATCTCCTCGTCGGTGATCGTGATGGTCTTCGGCACCCCCTCGATCAGGTGCCGCCCCTTGATCTCCATGTTCAACCGCTCCTCGAGCGGGAACGCCGAGCCGATCTCCATCTTGATGGCCTCGGCCGTGCGCTCGCCGATGAGGAGGTTGTACGTCTTCTTGATGTACTGGATGATCGCCTCGTCCATCTCGTTGCCGGCCACGCGCACCGCCTTGCTGTAGACGATGCCCGCCAGCGAGATGACGGCGATGTCGGTGGTGCCGCCGCCGATGTCCACGATCATGTTGCCCGCCGGCTCGGTGATCGGCATCCCGGCGCCGATGGCGGTC
>DAOPQX010000337.1:0-4222 GCA_035348395.1 Vicinamibacterales bacterium
GAGAAGGGCTCGTTCACCGGCGCCACCGAGAAGCAGATCGGCAAGTTCGAGCAGGCCGACGGCGGGACGATCTTCCTCGACGAGGTCGGCGACATGAGCCTGAAGACGCAGGCCAAGGTGCTGCGCGTGCTCCAGGAGGGGGAGGTCGAGCGCGTCGGGTCGTCGCGGACGATCAAGGTGGACGTGCGGGTGATCGCCGCCACCAACAAGGACCTCGAGAGGGAGATCGAGAAGGGAACCTTCCGCGAGGACCTGTTCTTCCGCCTGAGCGTGATCCCGATCCACGTGCCGCCGCTGCGCGACCGCCCCGAGGACATCCCGCTGCTGGTGCGTCACTTCGCCAGCCTGTTCGCCCGGGAGAACAACTTCCGGCCGCGGCAGATCACGCCGGGCGCCATGGCCGCGCTGCAGCGCCACCGGTGGAAGGGGAACATCCGCGAGCTGCGCAACACGGTCGAGCGGATGATCATCATGGCGCCCCGCGAGATCATCGACGTGGCCGACCTGCCCGAGGCCGTGCGGGTTGACGTGCGGCCGGCGGCGCCAGACAATACGAGTGGGTCCCGCTCGCTCGACACGTCGCGGCCGCCCGACACGTCGCGCCCGCCCGAGACGCTGCGCGAGTTCAAGGAGCTGTCGGAGCGCAGCTTCCTGGTGCAGAAGCTGCGCGAGAACAACTGGAACATCTCGCGCACGGCCGAGGTGATCGGGACGCCGCGCAGCAACCTGTACAAGAAGCTCGAGTTCTACAAGATCGCGCAGGAAATCGACGGGTAGCCCCGGCCTCCGTGCCGGTGGAACAGCGCTCTTTGACAATTTGGCCGCAGAACAGCCAGACGATCGCCGCCCGGCGAAGGTCCCTGGGCGTCCGCGCCCGGGGAGACGCCGCCGGGGGGAGGAAAGTCCGAACTCCGCAGGGCAGTGCGCCGGGTAACGCCCGGTCAGGGTGACCTGAAGGAAAGTGGCACAGAAAACATACCGCCAGTCTTCGCCCTCGACGCTTCGCATTGCGAGGCTGCGGCCGGCAGGCCCCTGAAGGGCTTGCCCGCCGGAGCTTGAGCAGTGGAAGGGTCGAGGGCGAAGGCGGGTAAGGGTGAAAAGGTGCGGTAAGAGCGCACCGCGCCGTCTCGCCGAAGCAACGGCCGGGATTCCCGGCCGTTGCGAAGGCGGACCGTGGGACCGGTCCGGTTCCGCGCGCGGCAACGCGGGTGGCAGGCAAAACCCCGCACGGAGCAAGACCGAATAGGGAGGCGTCACCAGGACGGCCCGTCCGACGCTTTCGCCAACGTCCCGGTTCGCCGGGGCCGCGGCGGGGCGACAGCCTCCGGGTTGGTCGCTGGATCCCGCCAGCAATGGCGGGGCTAGAGGAATGATCGTCGTCCGCCGGCGCCCGGCGTGAGCCGGGCGAAGGCGGAAACAGGATTCGGCTTACGGCTGCTCTGCGGCCTCTTCGTTGTTCCGGTTTGGCGGTCTCCGTTTTCCCGTGTCCGTCTTGCGGTTTCCGTTTTCCGCTCGCTGTTCCGCGTTTCTCCTATGTCCCATTACCTAGTCACCGGCGGCGCCGGTTTCATCGGGTCGCACCTGGCCGAAGAGCTCATCCGTCGCGGCGAGCACGTGCGCGTCGTGGACAACCTGTCGACCGGGAAGCTCGCGAACCTCTCGCACCTGCCCACGATCGAATTCGTGGAAGGCGACCTGGCCGACCTGGAGGTGGCCCGCCGAGCCGTGAAGGGGGTGGACTACGTCCTGCACCAGGCGGCCATTCCCTCGGTGCCCCGGTCGGTCAGCGACCCGATCACGTCGAACCGCGCCAACGTGGACGCGACGCTGAACGTGCTGGTGGCCGCGCGCGACGAGGGCGTTCGCCGCGTGGTGTACGCCGGGTCTTCGTCTGCTTACGGCAACGCCCCCGCGCTCCCGAAGCACGAGGAGATGCCGGCCGCGCCGCTTTCGCCGTACGCGCTCCAGAAGCTGGTCGGGGAGCAGTACATGGCCATGTTCACGCGGCTCTACGGCCTCGAGACGGTGACCACCCGGTACTTCAACGTGTTCGGGCCCCGGCAAGACCCCTCATCGCCGTACTCGGGGGTCATCTCGCTTTTCATCAGCGCCCTGGTGGACGGCCGGCAGCCGACGATCTACGGCGACGGCGAGCAGACGCGCGACTTCACCTACGTCGCCAACGTGGTGGACGGCGTGCTGCGAGCCTGCCACACGCCCGGGATCGGCGGGGAGATGATCAACGTGGCCACCGGGGGCCGGATCTCCCTCAACCGGCTGTTGGCCGTGCTGGCCGAGCTGGTGGGGCGCCGGGCCGAGGCCAACTACGAGGACGAGCGCCCGGGCGACGTCCGCGACTCCCAGGCGGCCATCGAGAAGGCGCAGCGCCTGACGGGCTACGCGCCGACCGTATCGCTCGAGGAGGGCCTGGCGCGCACCCTGGCCTGGTACCGCGATCAAGAGGGGATCGGCCGGGCGGCCCTCTAGCTCGCAACCGCGGTTCACCGTTTTCTCCCCCTGAGCGGCTGGCCGGTAACGCCGGTAGCCGCCTCGACGCGCGCCTGGAAGCCGGCCCCACGCTCCGGGCCCGCGCCGGCCCCTATCTCCCACGGTTTCAAGCCGTTCGAACGACGGCCGATCGCCGTCCATCACGGTCCGCCGCTTGCCGCGCCTTCGGGCGGTCCCGGCAGGAGCCCGCGCGGGCGTCCAGACCTCCGTCAGCGTGGCGTTGCCGCGCCGGGGCCTTTCACCCCGGGCCGTTACCGGCCCGCACTCACTGGAGGAGCGACATGTCACGACCGCACCGCCTCGCCGCCCTGATGCTCGCCGCCCTGTTGCTGGTGCCTGCCGTCTCGCTGGCACAGGCGCCGGGGCAGGCAGCGCCGCCTGCCGCCTCGAAGACCGCCCCCGCGGCCACCCCGGTGAACCTCAACACCGCCACGGTCGAACAGCTCGACGGCCTGCCCGGCATCGGCCGTGCGATGGCCACCCGCATCCTCGAGTACCGCCAGAAGGCCGGCGGGTTCAAGAAGGTCGAAGAGCTGATGAACGTCCGTGGCATCGGCGAGAAGAACTTCCTGAAACTGAAGCCGCTCGTCACGGTCGGTCCCGTGAAGACCAGCGGCCAGCAGTAGCGCCGGACGGAGGCAGGATGCGCGCCGGGTACTCGCTTGCCGAGCTCGTGGTCACCCTCGCGTTGGCGGCGCTGATGGCGGGGATGGCGACTCCCACCGTCTTCGGCGCCCGCGACGCGATCCGGGCGCTGGGCGCGGCCGACTACCTGGCGTCCCTCCTGGACGTGGCGCGTACCGAGGCCCTCAGGCGCCACGCCAACGTCGCGCTCCGGTTCGAGCCCGAGGCGACCGGCTTCCGGTACACCATGGTCGCCGACGGCAACGGCGACGGCGTCCGCACCACCCAGGTACTGAGCGGGGTCGATCCAGCTATCCGCGCCGGGGAGCGGCTCGACGAGCAGTTCCCCGGCGTCACCTTCGGCATCGCCGACGGGGTGGGGCCAATCGACACGGGGGAGCCGTTCGACGACCGCGACCCAATCCGCTTCGGCCGCAGCCGAATGGTCTCGTTCAGTCCCACGGGCACCTGCACCCCTGGAACGCTGTACATCGTCGGGCGAGGGAGACGCCAGCTGGCCGTGCGCGTGCTGGGTGCCACCGGGCGCGTGCGCGTGCTGGAGTTCCATCCCGCCCTCGCCGAGTGGCAGCCGCGATGATTCGCGACCGGCGGATGGCCCGGCGCTGGCAGGCCGACGACTGCATGTGGCTGTCGAACGCCCGCCTGCGGCCGGGGCCCGACGTCCTGGTCTGCGACCTGTCGGCCGGGGGAGCGCGCGTCGATGCCCCAATCCGCCTCGTTCCGGGCGGACGCGTCGAGCTCGTCCTCTCGGGCCCGGGCTGGCAGTGGTCCGTCGAAGCGTCGGTCGTGCACGTCCGATTGTGCGCCCTTGCCAGCGAAGGGCCCCGCTACCTGGCGGGTCTGCGCTTTTCACGGCGCCTGGAGATTGCGCTGCTGCGCGAGGCGCGACCCAAGGCCGCCTGGGCAGGGTAGCCGCTACCCGCGAGGGGAGGGGCTACCTCCCATGGGAACAGGCTACCCGTCGCGGGTTGCCTGGAGCCCGCCGGCCCGCGGTGACTTCGTCGTATCCGGAGTCCGAAGCTCTGGCACATCCATTGAATCGGGCGCCTGGGGGCATTCAGCAGGAGGC
>DAOPQX010000338.1:0-4210 GCA_035348395.1 Vicinamibacterales bacterium
GCCGGCTGAGGAAGGCGAGCGGGCACCGCGCGTGGCGGCCGCCCCGCTCGCCGCGGTCGCCCTCGCGGTGGCCGTCGCGGCGATCCTCTGGCTCGGCGTCTACCCGTCCGCCGTCCTGGACGCGGTCCGGGAGGCCTCGGCCTCACTTGCCGGCCTGAGCTCCTGAGAACGACCGGGCTCTCGAGTTGGACCGGAACCCGCGCGAAATGTGGCGGCGTGTGTTACACTGACGGGGTCAGGTTGGACAACGCATTTCCGCTTCGCCGCGTCTGCTCGAATCGAGCCTGCCGTCTCGCTTCCCCGCACACGGCCTCTGGAAGAGCTTTTCCTCCATCGCACTCGAGGTCCACGTCCGGGCCCGGTCGATCGTACACCCGATGAACGGACGCTGACGGTCCGCCATCAAAACCTCCCGCCGCAGGCGGGGAGGAGACAGAAACGACATGGGTAGAAAGCTCTACGTTGGCAACCTCCCGTACGACGTTGGCGAGGCCGATCTCGAGCAGCTGTTCTCGGCTGCCGGCACCGTCGACAGCGTGAACGTCATGCGGGACATGGCGACCGGCCGGGCCCGCGGATTCGCGTTCGTCGAGATGGCGACCGACGACGAGGCGCAGAAGGCGATCAGCCAGTTCAACGCCTACTCGCTCGGCGGCCGCAGCCTCACCGTGAACGAGGCGCGCCCCAAGCCCGAGCGCTCGGGATTCGGGGGGGGCGGCGGCAGCCGTCGCCGGTCGGAGCCTCGCTGGTAGTCCACTGAAGCAGGGGCAGGGCCCTGCTTCGCCGGCAGCGTGGAGCGGGGCCTCGACCCTGCTCCACGTCACCTTTCACCCAGGAGGTCACCCGCATGAAGAGCAGCCCGTCATTCCTCAAGCGACAGAAGGAGAAAGCTCGACAGGAACGCCAGCAGCAGAAGTCAGCCCGCCGCGCCGAGGCAAACGCCCGCAAGGCGACCAAGCCACGTGCCGCCGACGGCGAGGACCCCGACATCGCCGGCATCGTCCCCGGACCGCAACCCCCGCAGGAGTAACGTCCCGTTCCCGGGCGCGCCGGCCCCCGAGGAGGCTCGTCATGGGTGGTTGCCACGCGATCGCCGTCCCGCTTCTTCTTCTCGCGCTCGCCCCGGGAGCAAGTGCCCAGATTCGGCCGACGGTTGCGCCGGCACCCGCCGCGGCAGGGCTCAGGGCCGCCCCCCCGCGGTTCACCGACACCGCCCGCCGGGAAAAGCTGGCGAGGGCCTTCCCCGAGATCGACCGCCTGGTGGCCGCCCACGTGAAGCGCGAGCACATCCCCGGGGCAGCCTGGGCGATTGTCGTGGACGGCGCGCTGGCGCACGTCGGCGCCTCGGGTACGCGCCGGGCTGGCGTTGAGGCGCCCGTCGACGCCGACACGGTCTTCCGCATCGCGTCGATGACCAAGAGCTTCACGGCGATGGCCATCCTCGTGCTGCGCGACGAAGGCCGGCTGTCGCTCGACGACCCGGTCGAGCGCCACGTCCCCGAGCTCCGGGGCCTCCACTACCCGACCGCCGACTCACCCCGCATCACCATCCGCCACCTGCTCTCCCACTCGGCTGGCTTCCCCGAAGACAACCCGTGGGGCGATCAGCAGCTCGCCGCGACCGAGGGCCAGTTCACCGAGATGCTTCGCCGCGGCTTTCCGTTCTCGAACCCGCCGGGGCTCGCCTACGAGTACTCGAACCTGGGGTTCGCGATCCTGGGCCGCGTGGTGGCCCGCGTGTCGGGCATGCCCTACCGCGAGTTCGTGGCGTCCCGGATCCTGGAGCCGCTCGGCATGACCTCCACGAGGCTCGAGGCCGCAGAGGTTCCGGCCGGGCGGCTGGCGAACGGCTACCGGTGGGAGGACGGGAAGTGGAGGGAGGAGCCGCCGCTGCCCGACGGGGCGTTTGGAGCGATGGGCGGCATGCTGACCTCGGTCCGCGACCTCGCGCAGTACGTCGGTGCCTTTCTCTCGGCCTGGCCCGCCCGCGACGATCCCGATGCCGGCCCGGTCCGCCGGGCGTCGCTCAGGGAGATGCAGCAGGTCTCGCGCTCGCAACAGGCGACGGTATCGCTGGGCCCTGGCGGGCAGGTGCGTCTTGACGCCGGAGGGTACGGCTACGGCCTGCGCGTGGGGCAGACCTGCGAGTTCGGTCACCTCGTCTGGCACAGCGGCGGGCTGCCCGGCTTCGGATCGCTGATGCGCTGGCTGCCCGAGTACGGCGTCGGGTTCATCGCGTTCGGCAGCCGGACGTACGCCGGGTGGGGCGGCGTGGCAGAGCAGGCCTTTGGCCTGCTCGCCGCAACGGGCGGGCTTCAACCCCGGGCGGTCCAGCCGTCGCCGGCGCTGCTCGCGGCCAAGGACACGGTCTCGCGCCTCTTCGCGTCGTGGGACGACCAGCTGATAGAGGCGGCCGCCGCAGTCAACCTGTTCCTCGACCGGTCGAAGGAGCGGCGGCGGGCCGAATTCGCGGCCCTGCAGGACCGGCTCGGCGCCTGCCGGGCGCACGAGTCGTTCGAGCGGATCGAAAACGCCCTCCGGGGCGACTGGGTGCTGCAGTGCGACCGGGGAAGGGCCCGGGCATCGGTGACACTGGCGCCAACCCTGCCGCCGACGATACAGTACATGGACGTCCGGGAGGCGCCCGCGAAGGAGAGCGCCTCGCGCAGGCCCTCGTGCCCCCGCTGAGGAACTCGCCATCATTCAACCGAACGTGGAGGACACCAACGTGAGCGCCCCGAAGAAACTCGCGATCCTGGTCGGCGGCGGCCCCGCCCCAGGTATCAACTCCGTCATCAGTGCGGCCACCATCCGCGCCCAGCTCGAGGGAGTCGAGGTCGTCGGCATCCGCGACGGCTTCGAGTCGGTCATGCAGGGCAACGTGGACAACATCAGCGCCCTGACGATCGACCAGGTGAGCCGCATCCACTTCCGAGGGGGCTCGCACATCGGCATCTCGCGCGCCAACCCGACCAAGAATCCGCAGCACCTCGAGAACACCGTGATCTCGCTGCTGCGCCTCAACGTCGCGCAGCTGCTGACGATCGGCGGCGACGACACGGCCTACTCGGCGATGAAGCTCGAGGAAAAGGCGGGCGGCCGCATCCACGTCGCCCACGTGCCGAAGACCATCGACAACGACCTCGACCTGCCGCCCTACGTCGACACGTTCGGGTTCCAGACGGCGCGCCACATCGGCGTGGACATCGTCAAGAACCTGATGGTCGACGCCCGCACGACCTCGCGGTGGTACTTCGTCATCGCGATGGGACGCAAGGCCGGGCACCTCGCCCTCGGCATCGGCAAGGCGGCCGGCGCCACGCTGACGCTCATCCCCGAAGAGTTCCAGGGGCGGCGGATCCACCTGAACGAGATCGTGGATACGCTCGCCGGCGCCATCATCAAGCGCCTGAGCTACGGGCGGCGCGACGGTGTGGCCGTAATCGCCGAGGGGCTCGTCCTCGACATCGCGCCGGAGGACCTGGCCCAGCTGGGCGACGTCGAGAAGGACGCCCACGGCAACGTGCGGATCGCCGAGGTGAACATCGGCGAAATCCTCAAGGCCGAGGTGACCCGCCGGTTGAAGGGCTTCGGGATCAAGGCCACGCTGGTCGCCAAGAACATCGGCTACGAGCTGCGCTGCGCCGACCCGATCCCGATGGACATGGAGTACACGCGCGACCTCGGATACTGCGCGGCCAAGTTCCTGCTCTCGGGCGGCAACGCGGCGATGATCTCCATGCAGGGCGGACAGTTCGTCCCCATCCCCTTCACCGACCTGCTCGATGCCGCGACGGGGCGGGCGAAGATCCGGATGGTCGACGTCAACTCGACGCGCTACGCGATCGCCAGGCGGTACATGATCCGGCTTCGCAGGGACGACTTCGACGACCCGCACGAGCTGGCGAAGTTCGCGGCAACCGCCGGGATGTCGCTCCAGCAGTTCCGGGCCGAGTTCGAGTCGCTCATCGCCAACGAGCCGCCCCCCTACCAGATCGACATCCACCCGAAGAAGGGGGAGCCAGGGGGGCACGAATAGCGCGGGAACGCCAGCGGGAGACAGTCGATGAGCCGGGTGAACTACTCCACCAGCAGCCCGTGGGAGCCGATCGTCGGCTACTCGCGGGCCGTGCGGTGCGGCCCCCAGGTGTTCGTCACCGGCACCACGGCCACGGGCCCTGAGGGGAAGCTGGTTGGCGTCGGCAGCGCC
>DAOPQX010000339.1:0-4194 GCA_035348395.1 Vicinamibacterales bacterium
CGGAGTCCTGCGGGTGGCCGCGCGATCCGGCCCGCAGCGCCTCGGTGGCCGCCGCGTTCTATCTGTCGTTGCCGGCGACCGCCCAGCTCTGGAGGTGTGCGGAGGAGTTCGTCCTCGCTGATGTCGATGGCATTCAGCGCGCGCTGGGTGATGGCCACACCCAGCCAGGAGCACTCCGGACAACGACTCACGGCGACCCTAACAACCGACCTACCCGCCCTGAGTCGTAACTGCTGCAGGGGCTTCTTTTCACGCTGCCTTTCTCTGTCCGCCCTGTCGATGATCTTCGCGTCGTACCATGACAGATCGCGTCCAGGCTCGGGTGGCTCACTCCTCTCGGCGCCGCGTGCAGCACCGCCAGCCTGCGGAACGGCTTGCCGACCGACATGCGGAGATACATCCCGGCCATCTGCGCCACATCGTCCCGGGCCGTCTCCGGGTCCGCGGTGTTGGGGTGGGAAGGCGCGGGAGCTCTGGCGCCTGCCGGAACGCCGCGGGTGGCCTTCACCTTGTCGAGCGGCCTCTCACCACCGTTCGATGAGCCGGAACACCCCCGCGTTGAGACCGGCCTCACGTAGGCAACGGATCTCGTCAATTTGGCATTGACGCACCCGCTCGTCGGGCTTCTTCACCTCGACGAACCGCCCGCCTTCGACGGCCCCGTCGCCGTTCTTCCAATAGAGGAAGACGTCCGGGATCCCAGGGGACTTCGGATCGACGTGACGATGGCGCTGGAGGATGCCGCCAAGCTTCCCCCGCCGCGACAGGTACCGAACCAACAGCAGGAGGTTCGCGGCACCGGGAGAACGCAGCGGCCGGCCATCGTGCTTCCGCCGAACCTCCTGCAGGGCATTCGCGACCTGCTGCTCACTGGCGGTCATCCAGTCGAGCGACGGCGGACAGGCGAGGACCGTGCGCCAGGTGCCCGGTGGCAGGCGAAAGCCATCGTACGTGCGGCCGCCCGAAGCCGGCCGGTGCCGCCAACGGAGGATGACCACCTCCTCGGGGATGTGCCAGATGTCGGTGTTGGGCACAGCCTCGTAGGTCACGCGGTGCAAACGCTTGCGCTACCGATGCAACCCGTGGCCGGCGGAACAGACTAACCGCCGGGCATCGAAGACACAAGCTCAACGGGAGATGCGCGCATCGCCGGCGTCAGTGCACGACCTCGGTCGGACGCCTGCGGCGCGGCGCACGGCCGCCTTCAGCCACGTCCACGGCCCCTTCCCCGTCCGCAACATCGTCTGCCTCCTGCTGGCCAGCGGCCGCGGGCCGGTTGTTCAGCAGGTCCTGCGCGGACTGCAGCCAGGCCTCGATCTGCTCCACCACGTAGTCCTCGGTCACCCCGCGCGTGCACATCACGCTCGTGCCAACCAGCACGTCGCCGTCCGCGTCCACCCACGCCCTCGCCACCCGCGAACGGGCGTTCAGCTCGTTCAGCGCCGTGAGCCACGCCGCCTCGGTGTCGCCCTCGACGTGCCCGACCATCGCCGTCACGTCCAGGCACCGGAAGCACCCGTCGTCCGCAGGGACCTCCAGCGCCACGACAAAGCGGAAGCCGCCGGCGTCGACGAACACGAGCGGCTGGCGCTGGCGCCCCTTCTTCAGCTCGGTCACGCAGCCCCTGTGGCGGAGGATGTTGACCAGGTCCTCGGGGGTGAAGCGGTCGTGGACGACGGCGCGGCCGGAGCGCTCGGCCTCGACGACCCGCGCAACCAGGGGCGTCGCCCCGCGATACCGGAACGCCTCGTGGAAGATGCGCAGCACGTCCCCCGCGGCCGCGAGCGCGTCGCCGGAGTTGCCGACCAGGACCTTCTTGCGGAAGTTGCCGGCCTGGCCGCCAATCGCGAAGCCCATCTCGCCGATGATGCGCCGGGCCCGGGCGGTGATGAACCGGCGCGCGCCGGGATTGGGAGTCCCCGAGCAGACCTCCCAGAGGGTCGGCTGACCGGGCTCGGACCAGAACTGCACGTAGAGCACGGCGTCGGGCGCGACGGTGGTCTCGACGAGCAGGATGTCGAAGTCGCCCGGCTTCCAGTGCCGGCCATGGTCCTCGCCGTGCCGGATCGCGGTCCGTTCGAGCAGCCGGGCAAGACGCGGCAGGCAGCGGGCCTCGAGCGCCTCCCGGGTGAGCGCGCGCCGGCCGGCAGGCACCAGCAGGTGCTCGGCGGCGCGGTCTCGCGGCGCAAGCACGGACGACAAGGCGGCCTTCCCGGATCGCATCCGCGTTTCCTCCCTTCGCTCCCAGCCGCCGCTGAAATGCGGCGGTCAGCGACCGGAGCAGTGTCGCATGCGGGCGTGACAGGAGAGGTCAGGACGCCTGGCAGCGCTGCTCATGGCCGGGCAGTGCGGTTCGGTGGGGAACCGCGCCGGGCCGGTCGGGACGTCGTACAATGCCGACGGGTTTCCCGCAGGCCGCGAGAGGAGGATTCGATGAGCGAAGCTCGCGTCGCCGCGGAGCGGTGCGCCGCGCTCGGCGCCAGCAGCCAGCAGTTCGAGCAGTACGCCGCGCGGCAGGTGAAGCTCGGCGAGCTGCCCGTCCTGCGCGCGCTGCCCGTGCGGAATCGCCGCCTCATCGGCCCGTGGTGCTTCCTGGACCGGTTCGGGCCGCTCACCTTCGCGGCCGGGAACCCGATGGACGTCGCCCCGCACCCTCACATCGGTCTCCAGACGGTGAGCTGGCTGCTCGACGGCGAGGTGGTGCACGACGACAGCCTTCTGCAGCAGGCCCTCCTGCGGCCGGGCGGGGTGAACGTGATGACCTCGGGAGCAGCGATTGCCCACTCCGAGCGCACGCCGGACGACAACACGGGCCGGCTGAACGGCGTGCAGCTGTGGGCGGCGCTCCCGGACGCGCACCGGGGCGGGGCGCCTGCCTTCCAACACCTGCCCGAGGTCCCGGCCTTCGAGGAGCGCGGCGGCATCGCGCGCGTCTTCTCGGGGACGCTCGGCTCCGCCAGGTCGCCTGCACGGCACTACTCGGACCTGGTCGGCGCGGACCTCGAGGTGCACGCCGCGGGCTCGCTCGCCGTCCCCCTGAATCCGGAGCACGAACACGGGGTGATGCTGCTCGGCGGCGACGCGACGCTCGAAGGGCAGGCGCTCGACCCCGCCACGCTGTACTACCTCGGAACCCGGCGTTCGGAGGTGACGATGGCGAGCGGGCGCGGCGCGCGGGTGCTGCTGGTCGGCGGCCGGCCTTTCGGCGAGACGATCCTCATGTGGTGGAACTTCGTCCGCCGGTTTGGCGACGTGCCGGGCTACCCCGGTGCGCGCCTTGCCGCGCCCGAACTGGCGAAGCTGGCCAGGCCGAACCCGGTCAGTTGAACCTTGACCCCTCCCCTGGACGATGCCATCGTCGTCCCGCTTCTACTTCTTCTCCCGGGAGGAGACGCGCCCTCACGTGCATGTGGAGCACGTAGCCGGTGAGGCGAAGCTATGGTTGGAGCCGGCTGTCAGCCTCGCGTACAACTACGGGTTGTCGGCCAGGCGCATCGGTCGTGTTCTGGCCCTAGCCGAGGAGCACCACACGCGGAGGGGCCGTACCGAAGGTGTGACTTTTCTCACGCTTTCGGTACGGCCCTACGGCGTGCGATTTTTCACGCGTCCGGTACGGCCCCCGGTGTGCTCGGCGCTAGACCTCCCCTTCCACCCGCGGCGTGGCGCCAAGCGGCTGGCCTCCGCCCACACTGACGTGGACCTTGCCCTTCGGCAGGTCGGTCACCGGCATCGTGAACGTCACTTCGCGTTCTTCGCCGGCGCGGAGGCGCACGCGCTCAAAGCCGCGCAGCTGACGGATCGGATCGCCGGGATTTCCCCCGCCCTTCACGTACAGCTGCACCACCTCGTCGCCGTCCACGGCCGACGTGTTGCGCACGCGCGCGGTGATCGTCGCACCCTCGCCGCCCCGCGCCGCCCGCAGCGCCGAGTACTCGAAGGTCGAGTAGCTCAGGCCGAAGCCGAACGGATAGAGCGCCTCGCCCTCGAAGTAGCGGTACGTGCGCCCCTTCATGGCGTAGTCCTCGAAGGGCGGCAGCTGGTTCACGCTCTTGTAGAACGTGACGGGCAGGCGCCCGGCCGGGTTGTTCGTGCCGGCGAGCGTTTCCGCGATCGCCGTGCCGATCTCCTCGCCGCCGTACCACGTCTCGAGGACGGCCGCGGCCCGCTCGGCCGCGACGTTCACCGCGAGGGCGC
>DAOPQX010000340.1:0-4180 GCA_035348395.1 Vicinamibacterales bacterium
CCGATGCCGAACAGCTTCGGCTCGACCGAGTCGAGGTTGTGGCGCTTGTCGATCGGCACGGCGAAGATGGCGTCGAGCGCTTCGGTCAGTCTCTCGCGCGGCGCGCGCCGATCCGCCGGGGTGTCCTTCATCCCGTCGGGGATCCAGAGGTTCGTCACGCAGGTCGTGCCGAGCTCCCGGCCGAAGGCGGCGCCGATCTCGCGGCAGCGGATGCCGTGCTCGATCCAGAACCGGCGGATTCCTTCGTCCGGGTGAGTGAGCGTCATCCCGCGATCCACCCGGGGGTGGCCGAAGTAGGTCTGGTTGAAGTCGACGCCGATGCCGACCTCCTTCGCCCACGCGATCCACCCCTGGAACTGCTCGACGCCCAGCTCGTCCCGGCCCACGGTCCGGCCGCACGTCTCGGCGTAGCTGGCGTGGAGGCTCATCCGGTGCCGTCCCGGGATCAACGAGAGCGCCTTCTCGAAGTCGGCGCGCAGCTCGCCCGGGGTCCGGGCCTTGCCCGGGTAGTTCCCTGTCACGGCCAAACCGCCTCCGGGCGCGTCCGCCGCGTTCTCGAACCCGCCGACATCGTCACCCTGCCAGCAGTGGATCGAGATCGAGAATGAAGACAGCTTCGCGAGCGCCGCCTCGGCGTCCACTCCCAGGGCGGCGTAGCGTTCGCGGGCGGGTTGGTACATGGCATCGGTCTCGGAATGAGGTGTCATAGTCTCCTGCCGCGTGCATTGTTGGAGAACCCGGGGGGAGGCGTCAACGTATCTCTTAGAGATCAGGGATCAGCGGGGAAGGCGGAGGGCCGATGTGAGGGTCACGTTGCTCGCGTGCGCGGCGGGGCTGGTGGCGCTGGGGGCGGCCCCGGCTGCGCAGGACCTCGATGGCTTCATGGCGCGCGTTCTCGAGCGGCGCGACGAGGCGTGGCGGAGGCTTCACGACTACGTGCTGAGCGCGCGCGAGCAGTTCCAGATCCTTGGGCCCGGCGACGTGCCGTTGCACGGGGAGCGGCGGGAGTATGCCTGGTACGTCCGGGAGGGCTTCTTGATCCGCAGCCCCGTCCGCGCCAACGGGGTCGAGCTGAAGGACGCCGAGCGCCGCGAGTACGAGGCGAAGTGGCTCGAGCAGGAGCGCGAACGCGAGCGCCGCGCCATCGAGCGTGAGGCGCAGAGGGCCGAGAAGAGGGCCGAGGCCGGCGAGACGGGCGAGGGCGACCCGTCGCTCGACGAGTTCGTCGGCAGCCGCGGCGAGCCCCGCTTCATCTCCGAGGCCTACTTCCTGCGCTTCAAGTTCGAGCCCGGCAACTACTATCTCGTGGGGCGCGAGCAGCTGGAGGGGCGCGCGGTCTTGCGCGTCGAGTACTACCCCTCGAGGCTCTTCGGCGACGAGGGCGAGGAGGAAGACCGCGAGCAGCCGGGAAGGCGCCGGAAGGACGACCGCGACGAGGGCGACATCGACCGCAAGATGAACAAGGCCTCGCTCGTCACGCTCTGGATCGATCCCGCCGAGCACCAGATCGTCCGCTACACGTTCGACAACATGGATTTCGGGTTCCTTCCCGGGCGGTGGCTGGTCCGGGTGGACGGCGCCTCGGCCTCGATGACCATGGCCCGCGTGCTCGACGGCGTCTGGCTGCCGTCGCGGATCTCGATGTCGGCCGGCCTCAGCCTGGCCAACGGCGGCTACCGGTTCGAGTACGGCCGCGAGTTCTTCGACTACCGGAAGGCGGAAGTGGGTGCGCGTATTCGCAGCTATGTTCCCCGGGAACGGTAGCCTCGGGCTCCTCGGCGCGGTTGCGCTCCTGGTGGCCGGCCTCGCCGTCCCGGCGCCCGCCGCGCAGCCGGCTGTCGAGACGATCGCGGAGGTGCGCGTCCACGGCAACCACACGACGCCGGATGCCGACGTGCTCGCCCTGGCCGGCCTCACAATCGGCCAGCCCATCACGCCGACGACCCTGGCCGAGGCCGAGCGCCGCCTGCGGGAGAGCGGCCGCTTCGCTTCTGTCGAGATCCGGAAGCGCTACCGGTCGCTCGATCGCCTCGACCAGGTCGCGCTGGTCATCGTCGTCCGCGAGCACCCCGTGGTCGAGGACCCGGCCTCGCCGACGCCGGCGGTGCTGAAGCCGCTGCGCCGCCTGGCCGCCAGCGGGATGCTCCTCCCGATCCTCTCGTACGCCGACGGCTACGGCTTCACCTATGGGGCCCGCGTGTCGTTCGTGCACCTGGTCGGCCGCGACGGCCGCGTCTCGGTGCCGCTGACCTGGGGAGCGACGCGGCGGGCGGCCCTCGAGATCGACAAGCGCGTGCCGGCCGGCCCAATCGATCGCCTGGCGGGCGGCGTCGAAACCTGGCGCCGTGAGAATCCGTTCTACGAGCGGCACGAGCGGAGGTCGGGCGGGTGGCTGGGCGCGTCCGGGCGCATCGCCGGGCCGCTGCGGGCCGGGGTGCGGGGCTCGATTGCCAACGTCAGCTTCAACGCGGCCGGCGCCGGCAGCGACGCCGGCGCTACCGTGGCCGGCCTCGAGGAGCGGTTGTCCACCTACGGAGTCGAGCTCTCGGTGGATACGCGGCACGACCCGGTCTTCCCCCGCAACGCGCTCTACGCGAGCGCCGTCCTCGAGGCGCTTCGTCCCGAAACCAGCGGCCACGCGAACCGGCGCAACGCGCAGGCGCGCGCCTACCTTGGCCTGGTGAGACAGGCCGTCCTCTCCGTCCGCTGGCAGTACTCCTCCAGCGACGCCCCGCTGCCTCCCTACGAGCGCGCCTTGCTCGGGGGCGCCGCCTCGGTGCGCGGGTACGAGGCAGGGCACGAGAGCGGCGACAACCTGATGGCCGCGTCGGCCGAGTTGCGCCTGCCGCTCAACTCGCCGCTGAAGATCAGCCGCGCCGGGGTGACTCTCTTCGTCGACAGGGGCAGGGTGTGGAATCACGGAACCAGGGCGTCCGACGCGCCGTGGCGGACCGGCGGCGGGGTGGGCCTCTTCTTCCTGGCCAGCCTGTTCCAGCTGAACGCAGACGTTGCCGTGCGCGACGGCGGCGGCGTCCGCGTCCACTTCAGCACGGGGCTGCAATTCTAATCCCGACGCTCACATGTATTGAGCAAGGAGGTGTGTGTTCGCGGGTCCTGCCGCGGGGCTCCCCCCGCTCGGCTTCGCGCGAAAAGCACTTGTCACGCGTGTCGCGCTCCAGGCGAGCGGGGGCCCTCCGCCCCGCGTCACCCGCTCACGGCCTTGCTCGACCCAAGTGAGCGTCGGGATAGTTTCTACATTCTTCCTTTTGCATTCTGCATTTCAGGCCGCGTCTTCCAGCGGCCTGCTACGGCCCTTTGCCGGCTTGCGCGATCGCAATTCGCGTCTTCAGGCGGTCGCGCTCGGTGCACTGGCGATCGTTGCCCGCCTGGCAGCCTTCGTCGAGCAGCGCAACGGCGCGGGCGAAGAACCGCTGCGCCCCGGGCAGGTCGGCGGGCACGAGCGTGCCGGTCAGCAAGAGCATGGCGGCCGAGACGCACCCGTCCACGAGCTCGCCGTCGCACGCCTGCCCGTACCAGGCGATCGCCCGCTGCGGGTCGGCCTTCACGCCCTCGCCGATCTCGTAAGAGTGACCGAGCTGGTGACACCCGGCGGCCCAGCCCGCGCTGCACGATCGCTCGTACAGGGCCAGTGCACGGGCAAAGTCCTCGCGTTCGGCGAACGCGAGCCCGAGGTTCAGGCACCCCGCAGAGCTGCCGCCCTCGCAGGCCCGAACGAACAGTTCCTCGGCCCTCTCGGCCCCGCCCTCGATGGGCCCGGTCTCGCGGTACATCTCCCCGAGCGCGTTGCAGACGTCGAACGCGCCGCCGTCGCACGCCCGCGAGTACGCCTCGCCGGCCCGCCCGAGGTCGCGCTCGACTCCCTGCCCGAGCGCGTAATGATCGCCAAGCTCGGTGCAGCTCGCCACCTCACCGGCCAGGCATCGCGCCTTCAGGCGCGACACGTCGCCGCAGGAAACGGCGCCGAGTGAGGCGACCGCGATCGCGAGCAGCACCGGGGCGCGAAGGGTCATTTCAACTCTCCATCGGGTGGAGGAATTCTACTAGAACCGGAACGCGGCGGTTGAACCGCGGGCGGGCGAGGGGCCACAATGAGCCTTTCCTCGAGAGGAGCTTGCATGCCGCTACGCGCCATCCTCGCCCTGCTGGCCCTCGCCGGGTT
>DAOPQX010000341.1:0-4166 GCA_035348395.1 Vicinamibacterales bacterium
CAAAGTTCGCGACGCTCCCCTTGATCGCGTGAGCCGCCCGGCGGGTGGCTTCCGCGTCGCCCCTGCCAACGGCCGCCTCGAGCTCCGCAATCAGCGAGGGCTCGTCTTCCAGGTACAGAACCGCGAGTTCGGCCAACAGCTCGCGGTCGCCGTTCAGGCGGCCGAGCACGGCCGCCAGGTCAACAGGCAGTACGGATCCGCTCATGCGCCGCGCCCCTTTTCGCCCGCCCGCCGCCGCGATCGAAGCTTCTCGATTTCTGGCCGGACGTGCCGCTCGTAACAGGTCGGACAGACGCTGTGGCTGAAGCGGGCGTCGAGCCGCTCGCTGAGATACTGCTCGACCTGCTGCCAGTAGTTCCTGTCGTCCCTGACCTTCTTGCAGTACGCGCAGATCGGCAGCAGCCCCTGCAGCCGCTTCACGTTGGCGAGCGCCTCCTCGAGGTCGCGCACGCGGTCGGCCAGGTCGCCCTGCAGCTTCAGCACGCGCTCTCCCACGCTCAGCCGCGCTCGCAACTCGGCGCCGTCGAACGGCTTGACCACGTAGTCGTCGGCCCCCGAGCCAAGCCCCGCCACGATGTCGCCCGGGTCTCCCCGGGCGGTGAGCAGGATCACGTAGATCGGAGAACCCCCGCCCAGTGCCCGCACCCGGCGGCACAGCTCAGGGCCGTCCATTCCCGGCATCATCCAGTCGAGCACGGCGAGCGACGGGCGGTCGGGGGCCGACAATACCCCCCAGGCCTCGGTGCCGTCGCGGGCCGCCACCACGTCGTAGCCCCAATCCTGCAGCACCCCCTGCAGCACCCGGAGCGACACCCGATCGTCGTCTGCAATCAGGATTCTCATGGCCGCCTAAACTTATGCCTCCGCTCGTCCGATTACAAGAGTGATCCCCGAGGCCACGTTTCCGGCGCGGGGCGAGAGGCGCATGCACCTGGTCCTCGTGGACGACGAGCCCGCGATCCTGGACATCCTGGCGGCCGCCTGCCACGCCGACGGCCACGTCGTCACCACGTTCGGTTCGTCGCTCGACGCGCTGGCGTTCCTGCAGCAGAACTCCGTCGACCTGCTGATCACCGACATCGTGATGCCGCCCCCGGACGGGTTCCGCCTGGTGAGCGCCGCGCGCAAGATCCACCCCCGGCTCGATGCCATCCTGGTCACCGGCTACACCCAGCGCTACTCGCTCGAGGACGTGCTGGCCTGCGGCGCCTCCGATCTGCTGTTCAAGCCGTTCCGCCTCCAGGAGCTGCGGGCGCGCGTGCGCCTTGCCGAGGAGCGTCGCCGCGTGCTGGCTCACCACCTGCGCGTGCTCACGCACGCGCTCGAGGATCCCACCAACGAGCTCCTGCAGCGCGAGGCCCGCGAGCTGCGGGCGGCCCTCGACCTGAAGCTGGCCAGGCCCGTGTAGGAGGCCCTTCGGCCTCCCCTCCCCCGCCTTCGTATACAATGCGCCCGCCCCCGCGAGGACCTTCCATGCATCGTCCGCGACTCGTCCGCGTGTTGGCGGCCGCCTGGTTCCTCCTGGCGTGCGCCGCGTCGGTTCCGGCCCAGTCCCCGTCGTACGCCCGCGATCCGAAGCAGCCGATCGACGCCGCGTACACCGCGAAGATCAAGGAGTACACGACGGCGCCGTTCTTCTCGTCGCCCCTGGTGGACTACCTCCCCGCGTCGAAGGCCGTTCCGACGCCGCAGGCCGTCATCGGCGACATTGCCGGCGCGCCCGGCAAGCTGCCGTACAGCGCCGACGTGCACCGGTACTTCAGGATGCTCGAGAAGGCGAGCCCGCGGGTGCGAGTGTTCTCGATCGGCCGGTCCGAAGAAGGGCGGGAGATGATCGCGGCCGCCGTGGCCGACGCCGCGGTGCTGGCCAGGATGGACGAGAACCGGGCGCGCCTGGCGAAGCTGGCCGATCCGCGGACGATCGGTCTCGACGATCGGCAGGCCGAGGCGCTCGTCGCCGCCTCGGTGCCCGTCTACTACATCACCGGCGCGCTCCACGCGGGCGAGACCGGCGCCGTGACCGCCCTGATGGAACTGGCGTACCGGCTGGCGGTGGACGAGGCGCCTTACATCCGTGCCATCCGCTCGAACGTGATCACGCTGATCACGCCGGTCGTCGAGGTGGACGGGCGCGATCGCCAGGTGGACGTCTACAACTGGCACCTCGCCCACCCGAAGGACAACTGGCCCCCGGTCGTCTACTGGGGCAAGTACGTCGTTCACGACAACAACCGCGACGCCATGGGCGTGACGCTGGCGCTGACGAAGAACGTGCTCGACACCTTCGTCGACCAGAAGGCGCAGCTGCTGCACGACCTGCACGAGTCGGTCCCGTACCTCTACGACAACACGGTGGGCGACGGGCCCTACAACGCGTGGGTCGATCCCCTGCTCGCCGACGAGTGGCAGCTGCTCGGCTGGAACAACATGTCGGAGCTGACCCGGTTCGGGATGCCGGGCGCCTTCGCGCACGGCACCTTCGACACCTGGACGCCGGGGTACCTGATGTTCATCGCGGCGATGCACAACGGCACCAGCCGCCTGTACGAGACGTTCGGCAACGGGGGGGCCGACACGGTCGAGCGGACGCTCTCGCCGCGCGAGTATTCGCGCACCTGGTACCGGCAGAACCCGCCGCTGCCGAAGGCGGTCTGGTCGCAGCGGAACAACAACAACTACCAGCAGACCGGCCTGCTGACGGCGCTGTCGTACTACGCGTCGAACCGGCAGCTGTTCCTCCGCAACTTCTACCTGAAGGCCAAGCGGTCGGTGCTCAAGCCGAAGAACGAGGGGCCGGCGGCCTACGTCCTGCCCGCCGACGAAGCCCGGCTGGGGGCGCAGGCGGCCCTTCTCCGGGTGCTGCAGAAACAGCGGTGCGAGATCTCGCGGGCCACCGCGCCGTTCACCGTGGAAGTGCCGGCGCGCAAGCCGCGGCCGCGCGGCGGCGACGAGGGGCAGGCCGCGGCCGCGAAGCCTGACGTCAAGGAGGCGCCGAAGACCGAGCCGCGGCAGTTCCCCGCCGGCAGCTACCTCGTCCGGATGGATCAGCCCTACAGCCGCATCGCCGACGCGCTGCTCGACTATCAGTACTGGAGCCCCAGCGACCCCCAGAAGAACCCGTACGATGACACGGGCTGGACCTTGGGCGAGCTGTTCCACGTTCAGGTGGTGCGCGTCACCGACTCGAAGGTGCTCGAGGCCCCGATGGAGAAGGTCGCCGGCGAGGTGCGTGCCGACGGCGGGATTGCCGGTGCGGGGCCGGTGCTCCTCCTCGACCACGACGCCGATCCGTCGCTCATCGCGTTCCGCTACCGGCTGAAGGACGTGGCCTTCGAGACGGCCGAAGAGCCCTTCGAGGCCGCCGGGCGGAAGTTCCACCGCGGCAGCTTCATCATCAAGCCGGCCGACCCCTCGGCGGCGAAGGCCGCGGCCGCCGACCTCGGCCTGCAGCTGCACGCCGTTGCCACTGCGCCCGAGGTGAAGACGCACCCGGTGAAGACCGCCCGCATCGCGTACGTTCACAGCTGGCTCAGCACGCAGGACGAGGGGTGGTGGCGGATGGAGTTCGACCGCTTCGGCATCCCCTACACCTACATCAGCACCCAGACGCTCGCCGCCACGCCGGACCTCCGGGCGCGGTACGACGTCATCGTCTTTCCGCCGGTTGGACGAAGCTCGCGGCAGGTGGTGTCGGGCCTTCCTCTGTGGGGCAACCCCCTGCCCTGGAAGAAGACCGAGCTGACCCCCAACATCGGCGTCATCGATTCCACCGACGACATCAGGCCCGGGCTGGGCTGGGCGGGGCTCGCCAATCTCGAGACCTTCGTGCGCGAGGGCGGCGTCCTGATCACCACCGCCGACACCTCTGAGCTGGCCGTCTCCTACGGGCTCACGCACGGCGTGTCCGCGCAGCGCGGGCAGCGCCTGAATGCGCCAGGCACCATCGTCCGGGCGAAGTTCGTCGATCTGCAGAGTCCTATTGCGTACGGTTACGGCGAGAACCTCTCGATCTACACGTCGAACGGGCTGGTGTTCGGCCTCAGCCACTCGGTGGGGGGGCGGTCGGGACGGTGGGGCGACGGCGGCAGCGACCGGCCGACGGGGCGTGGAACGGCCGACGACCCCGACGTCCCAGGTGTCGGACCCGAGGTGCCGGACGGTCTCCA
>DAOPQX010000342.1:0-4136 GCA_035348395.1 Vicinamibacterales bacterium
CACCTCGGCCTCGGTCGCCCCGATCACCGTGTTGTAGTTGGCGGATCGGGTGATGGCTCCGAAGTCGGTGCCGAGGTCATCGCAGTGCACCTTGAGCAGGGCGGACTTCGCCTCGAACTCGTCGGGCGTGCCTGCGAAGTTCGTGTACTGGGCGTACTGGGCCGCGATGCGCAACGTCACCTTCTCGCCTCCGCCGGCGACCCAGATCGGGATGCCGCCGGTGAGCGTCTGCACGCTCAGCCGCTCGTAGTACACCATCTGGGCCGACGTGTAGGCGAGCACCGCGCCGACGCTCGCCGTGGCTGCGGCGGCCACCACATCTGCGACGCCGCGGAGGTGGGTGGGCAGGAACGTGGCGGTGGCCAGCGCCAGGTGGCGCCGCTGCCGCGACGCGACCATCGCGCCCACGAAGGCGACCCACATCGTGAGGTGCTGGACCAGGCCGACCGACCCCGGCACGCCGATGCCGAGCAGCGGCCGGCCGACGATCTCGACCAGCGGGAGGACGACCATCGCGACGAGGCAGAGCACGCCGAGCAGGTCCTCGGGAAGGTGCCAGAAGCGCCGGCGCACCTGTGGACCGTGGATGACCGGGCTCGCGCCCGCTTCGGCAGCCGTTTGATTGCCCGCTGAAGTCACAGACATCGCTCCTTGCTCAGGCCGCCTTCTGCCCCCGCCTGCCGCCCTCCGCCTACTTCTTCTTCGACCGGTACTCCTTCACCAGCCCCGTGACCTCGTCGAAGTCCTGCGCGCGCAGGTAGCCGCCTCGCAGCCGCGGGTAGACCTTCTCGGCCGTCTGCTTCCACTCGCGCTCGATCTCCGGAGTGATCGGCGTGATCTTCAGCCCGTACTTCTGCATCGCGGCGATCGCGTCCCCCTCGAGCTTGCGGATCCTCGGCTTGTAGATCCGGCCGACCTCCTCGGCCTCCTCGAGCAGCTGCGGCCGCAGGGCGGGGTCGATCCGGTCCCACGCCGCCTTGGAGATGATCGCGCCGCCGATGACCGGCGCGAACTTCACCGGCGTCATGTTCTTCGCGGCGCCGAACCACTGCGAGGCGAGCGCGGCGATCGGCGGGGCGGGGAAGGCCTGGATCTTCCCGGTCTGCAGGCTCTGGAGGATCTCGGTGGACGCCAGCGGCATCACGCGGAACCCCGCGTCCTTGTACATCTCCTCGGTGCGTGGGTCGTTGCCCCAGGTGAAGAGCACCAGCTTCTGCATGTCGGCAGGCCTCGGGGCCGGCGTGACCGTGAAGAAGTGCACCCACCCGGCGTCGCCCCACGTCAGGACGACGAAGCCCTTGTCCTCGAGCGACTTCTTGAGGCGCGGCCCAAGACGGTCGCGCACGTAGTCCACCTCCTCCCACGACTCGAAGAGGAAGGGGATCGAGAGGGCGTTCATCTCGGTCGCGATCGCCTCCATGCCGACGCTCGTCAGGGCCGCGGCGTGCAGCTGCCCGATCCGCATCTTGCGGATCATGTCGGGCTCGTCGCCCTGGGTACCGCTGGGGTAGATGCGCAGGCTGATCTTGCCGCCCGACACCTTCTTCCAGCGGGCGTTGAGGTCGAGCAGCATGTCGTGCCAGGGCGAGCCCTCGGGGGCGACGGTCCCGACCTTGAGCTGCTGCGCGGCGGCGGGGGCGGCGAGGGCGAAGAAGCACGCGGCGGCGGCCGCCGCCAGGGAAAGACGTCTCATTACAGGTCCTCCGGGAAGAGCTCGTCGGCCATCGCCTGCAGCTGCCGCGCCCGGCGCTGGCCGAGGATATTGATCAGGCGCGATTCGGGCGCCGAATTGACGTCGAACTCGAGCGCGCGGGCGAGCAGTTCGTCGAACTCCTTGCGGTTCCCCGTGTAGACCGAGACGTTCTCGGCCAGCGACACGAGAGGGCCGATCTTCCGGCCGTTCGAGAGCGCCATCGCGCGGTCGAAGTGCTGGCGGGCACGCTGGTAGCTGCCGCCCGATGCCTCGCCGCGGCTCTCGAACACGATCATGAACTCGTGGAGCGACCCCTGCTCCCAGCTCTCGTCGAGCGCCAGGGCGCGGCGGATCAGCGCCTCGACGATCGGCACCTCGGCCACCAGGTCCATCTGGTCCTTACCCTGGGAAACCGCCGATCCCCACGCCGCCGCCGCCCAGTACAAGTCGGGCACGTCCGCAACCTTCACGCGCTCGACCGCCGTCTTCGCGTCGGCGAACAGGGCCGCCCGGAAGCCGGGGTACTCGACCTCGAGCGAGCGAAGCGCGTAGTCGCGAGCGCGAAGGAGCATCAGGCGCGATCGCACCCGGAGCTCGCGCGACCGCTCCAGGTCCGTCTCTTCGAGCGGCCGGATCTCGGGCACCAGGAAGCCGACCGCGTACGACGTGAACCCGCTGGCGAGCGAGCGCAACAGGGGGCGGTGGTTGGGGAGCGTCTCGGCCAGCCCCTCCAGCGTCTTGAGGCCGAAGGGCAGCGCCTCGCGGATCAGCTCCGGATCCTCGTCCGAGGTGTAGTTGGCGCTGCTTTCCGCCATGGAGTCGGCCACCGTCTTGATGGCCATCTTCTTGATCGAGCAGCCGCCGAGCAGCATCAGGGCGGTCAGGGCCACCGCCGCCCCCCGCAGCGCACTCATCGACGTTCCTCCAGGACCTGGGGGGAGTGAAGAAGAGGACTCAACAGGTTACACCGTTCGGCGCTTCCAGGAGTAGTACGCCGGCACGCCCAGGGCCAGCAGGCCCAGCCCCGCCCAGGCCTGCGCGGGACGCTCGACGAGCGTCACCGCGACGAACCACGCCGACATCGCGACGAAGAACGCCGGCGTGAGCGGGTACAGCGGCACGCGAACCGGCCGCGCGGCCCGGGGCTGGCGCCTCCGGAGGACGAACACCGCGGCGGCTGCGAGGCCGAAGAAGATCCAGTCGGTGAACACGACGTACGAGATCAGGTTCTCGAAGGTCCCCCAGAAGAGGATCAGCACCACCGCCCACAGCGACTGCGCCACGATCGCGAAGGCGGGTGTCCGGAACCGCGGGTGCACCGCCGCGACGCGCCGGAAGAAGACGCCGTCTCTCGCCATCGCGAAGTAGATGCGCGGGGCGGTCAGCGTGTAGATGGCGACCACCCCGAAGGTCGAGATGAAGATCGCCAGCGAGATCAGGCTTCCCCCCACCGGCCCGAGCGCCCGGCTCACCGCGTCGGCGGCCACCCGGGGCGACGCCGCCATCTCGGACGGGGTCAGCAGGAACAGGTACGCGACGTTCACCGCGAGGTAGATCAGCGTGACCGCGGCCGTTCCAAGCGTCATCGCCAGCGGGAGCGTCCGCCGGGCGTCGCGGATCTCCGCCGAGGCGTAGGTGGCATGCTGCCAGCCGCCCGTGGACCAGAGGACGCCGACCATTGCCGCCGCCAGCCCGGCGCCGAGCCCCCCCGGAAGCGTCGCGGCCGAGAGCGAGCCACTGCTCGTCTGGCTCGATCCGAACGTGAGGCCGACCGCCACCAGGCCGGCGATTCCCGCCAGCTTCAGCACCGTGAAGACGTCCGAGAAGAAGGCACCGGCCTTGACCCCGGCGACGTTGATGGCGGTCAGGGCCAGGAGCCCCCCGATGGCGACCGCCTTCGCCCCTGCCGGGCCGAGGGGCACGAAGTAACCGAAATAGGTCGCGAAGGCGACGCTCAGCGCGCCGAGGCCGCCCGCGTTGACCACGAGGAAGTAGGCCCACCCGAACAGGAAGCCCACGAGCGGGCCGTAAGCCTCCTTGAGGTAGACGTACTGGCCGCCAGCGTGGGGCATCTGGCCCGCCAGCTCGGAGAAGGTGAGGGCCCCGGCGAGCGCCATCAGCCCGCCGACCAGCCACGCTCCCAGGATGAGCCACGGCGAGGGAAGTGCCTGGGCGATGAGCGACGGGGTGAGGAAGATCCCCGACCCGATCGTCCCGCCGATCGCGATCATCGTGACGTCGAAGAGCGTGAGCGACTGCCGCAGCCCGGGTGCCGGCGGCGCGGCGGCTTCAGGAGAGGGCACGCCGGATGGCTGCCTCGAGGTCGGTGGGCAGGCAGGGCTTCACCAGCACGTCGCGCGCCCCGGCCGCGCGAACCCCCGACAGCAGGTCCTGGTCGCCGCTGCCGCTCACGACGATGAGGGCCTCGAGGCCGGGAAGGCCG
>DAOPQX010000343.1:0-4109 GCA_035348395.1 Vicinamibacterales bacterium
GCCCTGGATGGCCGGCGCTCGCTCCCGGGCGAAGGTTCCCCGGCGGCCGACGTGACCGCGGCATGGCTGGTACGGCGGTTCGGAGCGATGCCTGCCTCGGTTCGGCGCGTCCGCCTCGACGGGCTGCTCTTCACGCAGCGGCTGGCCGCCCAGGGCGAGCCGGGCACCGGCGCCGGGTGGCTCGAGGCTGCGGCCACGTTCCCCGACTGGCCACTCTTGTTCCTCATGCTCGAGCAGCTCGAGGCCACCGACCCGGAAGACTACCGCGCCGCGGCGCGGGCGGCGGCGGCGGTGACGGCCGGCCAGCGCACGCCCGAGGCGTCGCGCCGGCTCGCGGCCTTCCAGTCGGGGATTGCGCTGGCGGTCCAGATCGAGCGCGCCGGCACGCTGAGGCCGCCGGCGGTGCTCGAGCTGCTCCGCGAGCTGTTCGCCGTCGCACCGCTCGACCGGGCCCGCTACGCGGCCGGCATCGCCGACTGGGTCGAGCGCTCGCTCCTCGCCCGGCTCGGCGGCTCGGATTCCGGCGAAGAGGCGCGATTGCTCGACGCGCTTGCCGGCATGGTGGAGGGCGCGGGCGCGGCGGCCCCGGCTGTGGAGTGGGAAGGCCGGCCGTACGTCGTGGACCTCGCAAGAGCCGCCCGGGAGCGACTCGAGGCGGTTCGGGAGGGGCAGGGCGGCCCGACGCTCGACGAGGTGCTCGCACAGAGGCGTTCCGGCGGCAACTTCGAGGGTCCGTTGGCCGACGTGCTGGTCGCACTGGTCTACGCGCTCGTCACCGATCCCGATGCTCCGGCCGTGCCTGGCGACGGCCCCTGGCTCCGGCACGATTTCGGCCTGGGCGACGGCGTTCCGTCGAGAGCCTGGCGGCTGGTCGAGCGAAGCGGCAGCCGCGGCGGGCGCGGATCGCTCCTTGGCCTCGACCGCGCGATGGCGCGCGACCTCCTCCGCCCGACGATGATGGGGCTCCCGCCCCGGCCGCCGACCCTCACCCTCGAGGCGACGGCCGGGCTGGCCGAGTCGGTGGCGGCCCTCGACCCGCACCGGCTCGATGACGAGGGACGCGACCTGGTGGCCGCGGCGCTGCGGCGAGGGCGCGAGCGGCTTGCCGAAGCCGCGGGACGCCCGGGGGAGCTGGATGCGGTGCTGGCGTCCGCGGGGGTGGACGGCATCCGGCGCCGCCTGGCGCGGCGTGCCGCTGCCGCCGGCCCGTCGCGCGTGCTCGAGAGCGTGTCGCTCGGAGAGGTGCTCGAGCTGGGACAGGGCGGCGGCCCACGCGTTGCAGACGCGGTGCTCGACGCGTGGGGCCTGGCGGCGCGGCCGATCGACGGGAGCCTCAGGTCGCAGATGCCGCGTCGCCTCGCGTGGCGCGAGCGATCGGGGAGGCCGGGGTCGGCGCTGGTGGCCGCGCAGGTCGCCGACCTGCACCTGCGCATCGTGGAGTGGCTGGCGGATCGGCGCCTGCCGGGGCGCCTCGCGCCGTCGATCCTGGCGCTGGCGGCATGGGACCTGGCCATGACCGCCCAGGTGTCGGGCGCCGACGACTGGCTGCCGGTGGTGCGCGCCGCGCAGGCGGTGCCGGCACAGCGCCTGGAGGATTACGTTTCGGCACTGGCGGCCGGCGGCCCGCTGCGGCCCGCCGGCGAGGGGGAGAACGGCGACGAGCAGGGCTGAAGCCCTGCTCCACGAGGCAGGAGCCGGAATGCGACACCGCGCGGCGCTGGTCCCGATCGTCGTGATGGCGACGTGGGTCGTGGTGACGGCCTCCGAGCCGGCCGTCCAGATCCTCGCGCCGGCCCAGGACAGCTACGTCGCCGGCGAGCTGGTGGTGCGGGCGGCCATCGAGCCACAGGGCGCGAGAGTAGAATCCGTTCGGTTCTTCGGTGACGGGAGGCTGGTTTGCACCGTCAGCCGGCCGCCCTTCGAGTGCGCGTGGGACGCCGGGCCCGACATCCGCCAGCACGACATCCGGGTCGTGGCGGCCTTCACGGGCGGGAGGCGCGCGGTGGCCCGCGTCACCACGAAGGGGGCGCGGTTTGCCGACACGGTGGACGTGGACCGCGTCCAGGTGACGGCGGTGGTCACTGACGGCCGCCGCTACGTCCGCGGGCTGAAGCGCTCCGACTTCCGGCTCTACGAGAACGGCGCGCGGGTCCCGATCGAGCACTTCAGCGCCGAGGAGGCTCCGCTCGAGGTCGCGGTGGGCGTGGACATCAGCGAGAGCATGACGGGCGCGATCGGCCAGACCAAGGAGTTCGTCAAGCGCTTCCTCTCGCAGCTGCGTGAAACCGACCGGGTCACCGTGCTGGCGTTCAACGAGAACCAGTTCCTGATCGCCCGCCCCTCGGTCGATCTGGCGGCGCGCGTCGCGGCCGTGGACGCGCTGGCCCCGTGGGGCGCGACGGCGCTGCACGACGTCATCGTGCGATCGTTCCGGACGCTCGGCCGCCAGCAGGGGCGGCGCGCGCTGGTGGTGTTCACCGACGGCGAGGACACGGCCAGCCGCGTGAGCGCGCAGGCGGTGGAGCGGCGCACCGAGTCGAGCGATGCCGTGCTCTTCATGATCGGTCAGGGGCAGGCGGTCGAATCGGAAGCGCTTCGCTCGCTCTGCGAGCGGCTGGCGCGCAGCAGCGGCGGGCAGGCGTTCTTCCCGCGGCGCATCGAGGACCTGGGGGAGGTGTTCGACCGGATCGCCGAGGAGCTGTCGAACCAGTACCTCATGACCTTCGCCCCGTCCGCCCGGCGCGACGGCGCCTATCAGGAGGTCCGGGTGGAGGTGGCCGGCGGGCACGAGGTGCGGGCACGGAGAGGGTACCGGCTCGAGCCGAGGAGGAGTCGATGAGGACGCGGGGAATCCTGGCGGTCCTGGCGCTGGCGGCGGCGGGCGTCAGCCTGTTCGGCGCCGGCGCGCAGCAGCCGACCTTCCGCGCCACGACCGAGGTGATCGTGGTGGACGTGTCGGTGGTGGGGAAGGACGGCGAGCCGGTGAGGGGCCTGCAGGAATCCGACTTCTCGATCTCCGTGTCGGGCAAGCCGCGCCGGGTGCGCACGCTGCAGTTCGTGGACCAGGCGAGCGGGGCCGCTCCAGCCGGCGAGTCGCCACTGCGGCCGGTGTCGTCGAACGCGCCCGAGGCCCGGGGGCGCCTCGTGCTGATCCTCGTGGACGAGGGGAGCATCGGGTTCGGCGTGCTGCCGGCGGCGGCGCAGTCGATCGAGCGGCTGCTCGCCGGGCTCGGGCCGGCCGACAAAGTGGGGCTCGCCTCGCTGCCCGGCCCGCGCATGCACGTCGACTTCACCCGCGACCGGGCGAAGATCGTCCAGGCCATCCAACGGGTCCCAAGCGGCGCCGGCGCCGACGTCCGGCTGCAGCGGGTCAGCGTCGCCGTCGCCGAGGCCTTCGCGATCGAACGGGGCGATCCCGACATGATCGAGCGGGTCGTCGAGCGCGAGTGCCCGCCTTCCGACCCGCTCACCCAGCGGATCTGCGCCCAGTCGGTCGGGATGCAGGCCCACGCCGTCGTGCGCAACGAGGAGAACCGCACGGCCCAGTTCTCCTCGGGCCTCAAGGGGGTGCTCCAGCAGCTGGCCACCGTCGAGGGGCCGAAGGTGATCTTCATCCTGTCGCAGGGCTTCCCCGATCCCGGCGCGCCGCACCAGCTGATCACCGCGGCCCCGTTCGCGGCCGCCGCCCGTGCCACCTTGTTCGGCCTGCTGCTCGACCGGTCGATGCTGGATCTTTCCTCGCGCCCCGGCCCGGCGTACATGATGATTTCGAACGAGGAGCGGGGGTGGGCGCGCGCGTCGCTCGACTCGCTGACGGGTGCGGCGCGCGGCACCACGGTGGAGATCACCGGGTCGGCCGAGCTGCCGTTCGCCCGCCTGGCGCGCGAGATCTCCGGGTACTACCTCGTCGGCGTCGAGGCCGAGCCCGGCGATCACGACGGGCGGTCGCGGCCGATCAAGGTGGAGGTGAACCGGCCTGGCGTCACCGTGCGCGCGCGCCGCGAGGTCGTGACGAGGCCGGCCGTGCGGGACGAGCGGAAGCTGCTGACCGAGGCCCTCGCCTCGCCGATGCTGGCGACCGACGTCCCGCTAAGGGTCTCGACCTTCAA
>DAOPQX010000344.1:0-4093 GCA_035348395.1 Vicinamibacterales bacterium
GCGAGGGCTGCCTGGTAAGCGGCCGCGCGCCTGCCGAGGCGGCGGCTCGTCTCCATGGCCGACTGGCGCACCGCGTCGCCCCGTTCGCCAACCGAGACGCCGACCGCCGCCGCCCGGTTGCCGACGGCCTGCCGCACCGCCTCGAGCCGCTCGGCCATCCGGTCTGGAACCCTCCAGGTGGGGTGCGCCGCCCGCCAGGCCGCCGCCCGGTCGGCCACGGCGAGATGAACGCGCGCCCAGTTGACCTTGGCGTCCTGCTTCGAGCGGGCCGCGAGCTTCCGGAGGTCGCCGAGGAAGGCGTAGTCGTCGCGCCGGATCCGGGTCCGCAGCCAGAGGTCCTGCATCTCCAGATACAGCCTGGCGTACTCCCGCAGGATGTAGGCGATCTCGCGGACGCGGCGCCGGGTGAACGCCCAGCGCGTCTCGAGCGGGAAGGAGGGGCGCCGCGACTGTCGATCCTTGAGCCGGAAGAAGCCGGTCATCATCGGGTGCCCGCCCTCGGCCATGGAGGCGCGGTACCAAATCTGGTTCTTCAGGACTCCCCAATAGGTGTGAGGGTTCTGGCGGAGCAGCGTCCGCCGCATCGGGTCGAACGAGTAGAACGCCTTCCAGGCGTCGCGGTAGGCGCGGGTCCACTCGTCAGCGGTCATCAAGGGGTGCGGCGTGGTGGCGTGGAACGAGTCGAAGTTGTTGTAGTCGGGGTCCATCGGAACGCCGGTGTCGCAAGCGCGGTGGTGGTCCTCCGAGCCGGGGAGCGGCGTGAGCATGAAGAACGACGCCTGGTCCACCAGCAGCTCGTCGCGCAGCGTCCGCACGTCCTCCATCACCCGCTCGTAGGTGTCGTTCGGGAAGCCGATGATGTAGCCGGCATGGCAGACGACTCCCTGCCGGTGCCATGCGGCGATCATCTCGCGGTAGTCGACCGCCTTGTTCTGGCGCTTGCCGCCGGCGTCGAGGTTGTCGCCGCGGATCGTTTCCAGGCCGATGAACACCTGCACGCAGCCGGCGCGGGCGGCCTTCTCGACGAAGCGCGGCACGCGCGGCGCGAGGACGTCCACCTGCATCATGAAGTCGACCGAGATGCCGTGCGCCTCGCGCAGCTCGATCAACCCGTCGAAGATCGCCTCCCACTCGGGGTTGCGCGAGAAGTTGTCGTCGGTGAAGAAGTAGTGGCGGACGCCGGGCCCGCCGGCTTCACGGGGGTAGTTCGCCCGGATCTGCGCCAGCACCTGCGCGGCGCTCCGGCACCGCATCTTCCGCCCCTGCACGTTGATGATGGTGCAGAAAGAGCAGCTGAACGGGCAGCCGCGCCCGGCGTCGATCGTGCCGCCCGCCTGCATGGTGAACTTGCGCTGCGTCCGCCTGGAGGCCCGGGGCAGGGGCTTGTCGCGCAGGTCGGGCTTTTCGGCCAGGAAGTCGTACACGGGGCGAAGGCGGCCGGCGGCCGCGTCGCGCAGCAGGCCGGCCCACCGGTCCTCGACCTCGCCGAGCACCAGCGTCACGCCGGCGTCGATCGCCTCCTGGCACTCGGGCGGCATGGCCCCGCGCGCCATCGCGATGGCGCCGCTCACGTGGAAGCCGCCGATCATCACGGCGAAGCCCTCAGCGCGAAACTGGCGGGCGAGGTCGAGGGCGCGGGGGAACTGGTTGGTCTGGACCCCCACGAGGCCCACCACGACCGAAGTGTCCGGGCGGCGGAAGCGCCGCCCCAGCCGCGCCGGGTCTACACGGCTGACGATCTCGTCGAGTACCTCGACGTGCACCTCGAGATCCCCGATCGCGCCGGTGCGGACCGCGTCCTCGGTGAGACTGTTGAGGCAGCTCAGGGTGTTGCTGGGAAGCACGCCACGGAAGTGCCGCACCACGTAGCCCTCGTCGTCGTAACGCGACGGCCGCACGAGGATGACCACGAGGCGTCGGCAGGAGGGGTTGGGACCGGACAAACCCAGGGAGATCACGCCGTCGGATGACGCGGCGCGGCTGAAGCGCAGCATTCGAGGCCTCCGGGGGCACGCCCGGGCAGACAAACGCCCGGCACGCGGTGGCTGACGGGATTGGGTGCCTGTCCGTGTGTCCTTCACCCTACGGCATCGACCGCGGAACGTCAAGGACCCGGCCCGCGTGGACTTGGCGGACCGTTCGCCGGTACATTGAAGGGATGCCCTCGGAGACCGAGAAGAAGCCCTTGTCGCTGCCGGTGGCCTGGCGGGAGGCCCGCGACCTGATGTGGGCGCACCGCTCGCGGCTCGCAGCCGGGTTCGTCCTGATGCTCGTCAACCGGCTCGCCGGCCTCGTGCTGCCGGCCACCTCGAAGTTCCTGATCGACGACGTGATCGGCCGGCGGCAGGCCGATCTGCTGGTGCCGCTGGCGGCGGCGGCTGGCGTGGCGACGCTCGTGCAGGCTTCGACCTCCTTCGCCCTCTCGCAGGTGCTGGGAGTGGCCGCCCAGCGCGCGATTACCAACATGCGCCGCGCCGTCCAGGCGCACGTGCTCCGCCTGCCGGTGGCCTACTTCGACCAGACGAAGACGGGGGTCCTGATCTCGCGCGTCATGACCGACGCCGAGGGGATCCGGAACCTGGTGGGGACGGGCCTGGTGAACCTGCTGGGCGGCCTGCTCACCGCCGCGCTCGGGGTGGGCATCCTCTTGTACCTGAACTGGCGCCTGACCTCGCTCACGCTGGTCATCCTGCTCGTGTTCGGGGCGGGCATGGCGCTCGCCTTCGTGCGGCTGCGGCCGGTGTTCCGCGAGCGCGGCAAGATTAACGCCGAAGTGACCGGCCGGCTGGGCGAGGCGCTCGGGGGCGTGCGGATCGTGAAGGCGTACGTGGCCGAGAAGCGCGAAGACCTGGTGTTCACCCGCGGCGCGCACCGCCTCTTTCGCAACGTCGCCCGATCGATCACCGGCGTGTCGGCCATCACCGCCTTCTCGACGGTGGTCGTCGGGGTGATCGGCGTCCTGATGATTGTCGTCGGCGGGCGATCGATCCTCGCGGGGACGATGTCGCTGGGCGACTTCGTGATGTACCTCTTCTTCACCGGCCTGGTGGCCGCCCCCCTCGTGCAGATTGCGTCGGTCGGCACGCAGATCACCGAGGCGTTCGCGGGCCTCGACCGGATCCGCGAGGTCAGGTCGATCGGCGGGGAGGACGAGCAGGATGCCTCGCGGCGGCCGCTCCCGTCGCTGCAGGGCGCGGTGGAGTTCGGCGGGGTCGAGTTCGAGTACCGGCCCGGCGTGCCGGTGCTGCGCGGCGTGTCGTTCCGGGCGGCGGCGGGCACCACCACGGCGCTGGTCGGGTCGAGCGGATCGGGGAAGAGCACGCTGATCTCGCTCGTGATGGCGTTCAACCGGCCGACCGCGGGCCGCGTGCTGATCGACGGCGCCGACCTCGCCTCGGTGCGGCTGCGCGACTACCGGGCTCACCTCGGCGTCGTCCTCCAGGAGAACTTCCTGTTCGACGGGACGATTGCCGAGAACATCGCGTACGCGCGGCCGCGGGCCACGCGCGAGGAGGTGCTCCGGGTGGCCGCGGTCGCCCACTGCGACGCCTTCGTCCGCGAGTTCCCGGACGGGTACGACACCGTGGTGGGGGAGCGGGGTGTGAAGCTGTCGGGAGGGCAGCGCCAGCGCATCGCGATTGCGCGCGCCATCCTCGCCGACCCGCGGATCCTGGTCCTCGACGAGGCGACCTCGAGCCTCGACTCCGAGAGCGAGGCGCTCATCCAGGACGGCCTGCGCTCGCTGCGGCACGGCCGTACGACGTTCGTCATCGCCCACCGGCTGTCCACCATCCGAAGCGCCGACCAGATCCTCGTCCTCGAGGGAGGCGAGATCGTCGAGCGGGGGACGCACGCGGAACTGCTGGCGCTCAACGGCCGCTACCGGCAGCTGCACGATAGGCAGTACCGGCTCGAGCAGGACCGGTTCGTGAACCCGGGCGAGGAACTGCCCGCCGAGGCGTCGTAGGGGCGACCCTTGCCTGCCGCGCCGAAGCCGTAGGCGAAGGCGGTGCCTGCCGCGCCGAAGCCGAACGCGAAGGCGGGTCGTCCTCCGGAGTATGATCGACCGTTCGACCCTTGAAGCCCCCCAGCC
>DAOPQX010000345.1:0-4068 GCA_035348395.1 Vicinamibacterales bacterium
GTGTCGAGGTTCCGCAGGGCCACCTCGGAATCCATCGTGACCACGTCGGCCGGGATGCTGTCGGCCGGCACGACGTGCGCGCGGTCGAGCTCCTCGGCCAGGCGGCGAACGTTCTCCCGGTCGCGGCCGCCCTGCCGGGCCGCGCCCTCCAGGAGCCCTTCCAGCCTCTCGAAATCCTCTTCGGTGATGAAGATGGCACGTTCGGTCATATCGGTATCGCTTTCCTGGATCGCAGCCGCGCCGGCCGGCCGCGTTTCGAGCGGGGATGGGGCCGGGCACACCCGGCCTCTCGTGAGGGGGAGCAACAATTGGGCCGGGGCGGGAGCGGCGCAGAGAGCCGTCCCGTGGGGAAATTGCCGCCGGCCCGGGTCGCGGGCTCCGTGAAACGTTTCAAATTGAAACGTTCGTTTCAGTCGTGAAACGTTTCAGACCCGTTGCAGCGGCGTTTCAGGGGCTCGCGGGCCGACTTTCGCCGCGGCCGGGGCGGCCCGGAGGTTGCGTCTCAGCAACCGAATGCCTCCCGATCCCTCCGCCGGGCGTGCGCCCCGCCGCGATCCGCACCTCGCCGAGCTGCTCGACTTCCGGCCCGACCAGGGGATCATCCGCCTGCACGAGCAGCGGGTCCTGGTCCTCAGTGCCGCCGCGATGGGGCTGCTGCGCAAGGAGCTGATCGACACCTTCGGCCTCGAGGCGAGCCGGCGGGTGCTGCTGCGCTTCGGCTTCGCCGACGGCTACCACGACGCGGTCAACCTGCGGGCGCGATCGGGCTGGACCGATCCGCTCGAGGGAGTTCGCTCGGGGGCGCTGCTCCACACGCTGGAAGGCCTCGTCCGGGCGGAGGTGCGGCGCATCGAGCACGACGCCCAGACCGGCCGGTTCGAGCAGGAACTGGTGTGGCACGACTCCTACGAGGCCGAGCAGCACGTGCACCACTACGGGAAGAGCCGGCTCCCGGTGTGCTGGTCGCTGGCGGGGTACGCGAGCGGCTTCGTCAGCGCCTGCCTGGGGACCGAGATCTACTTCCGCGAGGTCGAGTGTGCGGGCACCGGGGCGGCCCGGTGCGTGGCCGTCGGCCGCGACGCGGCGGGCTGGGCGGCCGCGCTCCAGGCGATCAGGGCCGACTTCCAGGCGGCCGACCTGGGCCGCGAGGTGGAGCGGCTGCGCGAGGCGGTGCACGCGCGGCTCAGGGAGCTGGGCCGGCGCGAGCGGCTGCTCGATCGCCGCGAGCGCGAGCTGAACGTGCTGCGCGGGCGGGTCGAGCGCCACGCGGCCGCGCGGCACTTCGTGGCGCGGAGCCAGGCGATGCGCGACGTCCTCGAGCTGGCCGCGCGCGTCGCCCCGCTCGACACCACCGTCCTGGTGCAGGGCGAGAGCGGCACGGGCAAGGAGTTCGTCGTCCGGATGATCCACGACCAGAGCCCCCGCGCCGCGGCGCCGTTTGTCAGCATCAACTGCGCGGCGCTGACCGAGACGCTGCTCGAGTCGGAGCTGTTCGGGCACGTGCGCGGGGCGTTCACCGGGGCGGTGCGCGACAAGGCGGGGCTGTTCGAGGTGGCGGGCAGCGGCACCATCTTCCTGGACGAGATTGGCGACATCGCCCCCACGCTGCAGGCCAAGCTGCTGCGCGCCCTCCAGGAGCGCGAGATCCGCCGCGTCGGCGCCGAGCGGGCCGTCAAGGTGCGGGCGCGGGTCGTGGCGGCCACCAACCGCGACCTGCGGGCCGCCGTCGAGGCCGGCCGCTTCCGCGAGGATCTCTACTTCCGCCTCGCGGCCTTCGTCATCGCCGTGCCGCCGCTGCGCGAGCGGACCGAGGACATCCCGCCGCTCGTCCAGGCCTTCCTGTCGCGGGCGGCCTCGCGGATGAAGAAGGACGTGAAGGCGGTCTCGGCCGAGGCGATGTCGGCGCTGATGGCGTACCGCTGGCCGGGGAACATCCGCGAGCTGGAGCACGCGGTCGAGCGCGCCGTCATCCTGGCAAACGGCCCGGCCATCCGTCCGCGCGACCTGCCGCCCGAGGTGATCGACAAGCGCCGGCCCCGCCGCCAGGACGAGACGCTCGACATCCGCGAGCGCGAGAAGGCGGCGATCGAGCGCGCGCTCGAGCGGTTCGCCGGCAACCGGCGCAAGGCGGCCGCCGCCCTCGGGATCAGCACCGTCACCCTCTGGCGCCGCATGAAGCAATACGGCCTCTCCTGACGACCCCCACTTCGACGTCGCGACCTCGCGGCTTCGACTTCGCGACCTCGCAACTTCGACTTCGCGACCTCGCGGCTTCGACTTCGGTGACTTCGTGACTTCGCGACTTCGTGACTTCGTGACTCCGTGGACTTGCAGGAGCGGCGTGGACTAGAATGCGTCGCCCTCGTGAGGCTTCCCCGATGGACATGATCTACCTCGACAACGCGGCCACCTCGTTCCCGAAGCCCGAGGAGACCTACGTCTTCATGGATCGCTTCTACCGCACCCACGGGGTGAACCCCGGGCGGTCGGGATTCGACCTGTGCATGGAGACGGGCCACCTGGTGGACGAGACCCGCGCGCTGCTGACCCGCTTCTTCAACGGCACCGACCCCAACCGCCTGGTCTTCGGCTACAACTCCACCGACGCGCTGAACCTCGCGCTCTTCGGCCTCCTCGCCCCGGGCGACCACGCGATCACGACCACCCTCGAGCACAACGCCGTTTTGCGGCCGCTGTACCACCTGGAAGCCCTGGGCGGCGTCGCGGTGGACTACGTGAGGTTCGACGGCCGCGGCCTGGTCGATCCCGGCAACATCGAACGCGCCATCCGCCCCAACACGAAGGTGGTGGCCCTCAACCACGCGTCGAACGTCATCGGCACCGTGCAGCCGGTCGCCGAGATCGGCCGCATCTGCCGCGAGCGCGGGGTGCGGCTGGTCGTCGACGCCTCGCAGACCGCGGGCAAGATCCCGATCGACGTGCAGGCGATGCACGTCGACGTCCTCTGCTTCACCGGGCACAAGTCGCTGATGGGGCCGATGGGGATCGGGGGCATGTACGTGCAGGAGGGCGTGGAGATCCGCCACACCCGCGCGGGCGGCACCGGGGTCCGCTCGGCCCACCGGGCGCACCTCGACGAGTACCCGTGGCGGATGGAGTACGGGACCCCGAACGTCCTCGGCATCGCGGGCCTGAACGCCGGCGTGAAGTGGATCGAAAGCCGGGGGCTCGAGGCGATCGACGCGCACGAGATGCGCCTCACCAGGCGGCTGGTCGAAGGGCTGCGCGAGATCCCGGGCGTGAGGCTCTACTGCCAGGACGACCTCGAGAACCACATCGCGGTCGTGCTGTTCAACGTGGAGGGGTTCGAGGCGGGCAACACCGGGACGATCCTCGACGTCGACCACAACATCGCCTGCCGCACGGGGCTGCACTGCGCCCCGCTCGTGCACGAGCAGATCGGCACGGCGGCCATCCACGGCGGCGTCCGCTTCGGCATCGGCCCCTTCAATACCGACGCCGACATCGACGCGGCCATCGCGGGCGTCCGGGAGATCGCCGCCGCGCGCGCAAGGACCTGAGAGCGGCCACGTGATCATCCGCGCCGAAGGTCCGCGACGATCGCCGCCGCCACGTCGGGCCGGTCGGTGATGATCCCGTCCACCCCCCACCCCAGCAAGCGCCGGATCCGGTCGGGCTCGTCCACCACCCACACCTGCACCGCCACGCCGGCGCGATGGGCCGCCCGGACGAAGCGGGGGCTCACGATCCGGTGGGCCTCGCGCCGCTCGGGCACCTGCAGGGCGCGGTAGGGCACGCCGTCGGAAGGCCAGCGCAGCCACGAGCGGTACAGCGCCATCCGGACCTCCCACCCCGACGCGCCGGTCGGCACCGCGGGCGCGAGCCGGCGCACCTCGCGGAGCGGCGGCCCATAGAACGAGCCGGTGCAGGCGCGCGAGGGCGCCGCGGCGGCGAACAGCCGTACCACCGCGCGGGCCAGCTCGAGGTCCGCCTCCTTCAGCTCGACAATCAGGGGCAGGTGGCCGTAGCGGGCCAGCACGTCGGCAAGCAGCGCACCGGCCACGGTGCTGGTGTAGAACAGCGCCT
>DAOPQX010000346.1:0-4055 GCA_035348395.1 Vicinamibacterales bacterium
CGGGCGCGACGTTGGCGGGTTCGTGGAGGAGGCCCGGGAGCGGATCGACGCCGAGGTGGCCCTGCCGCCGGGCTACTTCGTGACATTCGGCGGGCAGTTCGAGGGGCAGCAGCGTGCGATGCGGCACCTGGCCGTGCTGATGGCCATCGTGCTCCTGGTCATCTTCGTCATCCTCTTCTCGTCGTTCGGCTCGATCTGGCAGGCCGCGCTGGTGCTGCTGTGCGTGCCGACCACGCTGGCGGGCGCGATGATCGCGCTGCTGGTGACCGGCGACTCGCTCAACGTGTCGTCGACGATCGGGCTGATCGCGCTCTTCGGGGTGTGCGCCCAGAACGACATCGTGCTGATTGGCAAGATCAACGACCTCCGGCGGCTCGGCACGCCGCTGCGCGAGGCGGTCGTCCAGGGGTCGCTCCTCAAGCTGCGCCCGCTCCTCATGACCGACCTCGTCATGATCGTCAGCGTGCTGCCGCTCGTCCTGAGCCAGAGCACCGGGTCTGAGCTGCATCGCCCGCTCGCCGTGGTCTATGTCGGCGGGTTCCTGTTCGCGCTGTTCCTGCGCCGGTTCTTCGTCCCGGTGCTCTACGAGGGCATGGCCAGGCTGTTCGAGCGCCCGTCGCCGGCGGAAGTGGTCGAGCAGGCGTAGCAGGGGCAACCCCCGTGGTTGCCCCCCCCGGTCCTCGCCGCACCGCGGTATAAGATGGCCGGCAGGGATGATGTACCCCGGAAGCTTCGCGACGCTCGTGAACCTGGCCGGTTTCCTCGCCGCGCTCTCGCTGTACGCAATGCTGTTGGCCATGGTCGTCCGCAGCTCGCGCACGGCGACGGTGGCCGGCGGGACGGGGTGGCCGAACCGGCCCGCCCGGCCCCACGCGTGGCGCCACGAGCCGCTGCTGCTCGCGGCCTCCCTGCTCGGCCTCGCCTGGAACGCGGTGGCGCTGCGCCTGTACGGGCTGGAGGAGTTCGGGATCGGCACGCCGGCCGGGCTGCGGGCGCTCGGGTTCACCGCCCTCGGGTTCCTGCCGGCGGTCGTCGTGCACAGCGCGCTGCGCCCCGCCCTCACCGAGCGCCGCGATCCGACCGCCGCGGGGGTGGTCGGCAGCGCGTACCTGTTCAGCAGCGCCGCCGCGGGGCTGCAGATCGCGGCCGCGGTCCAGGGACGGCCCCTGCCGTCGCCGGCCGCCCTCTGGCTGCTGGTGGCCGGCTTTGCCGCGCTCATCGTGCCGCTCGCGTTCCAGGCGCAGCGGCAGGTCCGCGCGCGCCGCGCCCTGTCCCTGGCGGCGCTCGCCGTGTTCGGCGTCTCGGCCCTTCACCTGGCGGGGCACGAGGCCCTGCGCGACTCGTGGCCGCTGGAGCTGGTCGGGCACCACGCCTCGCTGCCGCTCGCCGTCGCCATCCTCTACCAGGACTACCCGTTCGCCCTGGCGGACCTGTTCCTGAAGCGCGCCCTCGTCGTCGTCATGGTCGTCGCCCTCGCGCTCGCGCTTTACGCCGAGGCGTTTGCCTGGATCGTGCCCGCCGGCCCCGACGCCGTCACGGCGATTGTCTTCGCGGGCCTGGGCGTCCTGGTGGCGTTCGCGTACCCGTGGCTCCGCCGGGCGGCGTACTGGCTGGTGGACAGCGTGGTGCTGCGCAGGGCAGATTACTTCGCCCTGCGCGCCGAGATCGGGCAGGCAATTGCCGCCGCCGACTCTCCCGAGGACGTGCTGCGCGAGTGTTGCGGCCGCCTCGGGCAGGCGGTTGCCGCCCGGCTCTGGCGCTGCTGGCGCCTCGACGCGGACGCGCCGGTCCCGCTCGACGGCTGCTGCGCCACTGGCGGCGACGCGGCCCCGCAGCCTGTCCTGGCGGCCCACGCCGCCTGGCACGACTCCAACCACGCCGAGACGGTGCACGCCGACGCGACCCGCACCAGCGCGGTGGCCATCGTTCCGACCACCGAGGCGCCCCGTTACGCCTTCTCGCTGGGCAGCCTCGCCGGCGGCCGGCGCTTGCTCTCCGACGACCTGGCGATGCTCGGGGGCGTCGTCCAGGCGGCGGCGCGACGCATCGACCAGGTGCGCCTCGCCCGGGAGCGGGACGACCAGCGCCTCCGCGAGGCGGAGATCAGGAGGCTGGCGACCGAGGCGGAGCTTCGGGCGCTCCGCGCGCAGATCAACCCCCACTTCCTGTTCAACGCCCTGACGACGGTCGGGTACCTGATCCAGACGAACCCGGAACGGGCGCTCGAAAAACTCGTGCAGCTCACCGAGTTGCTTCGGCGGGTGCTCCGGTCCGAGGGGGACTTCACCACGCTGGGGAAGGAGCTCGAGCTGATTCGGCTCTACCTCGACATCGAGCACGCCCGCTTCGAGGAGCGCCTGCGCGTCGAGATCGACGTTCCGCGCGGCCTGCACGACATCCCGATGCCGGCGCTCGTCCTGCAGCCCCTCGTCGAGAACGCGATCAAGCACGGCATCGCGCCCTCGTCCGGCGGCGGGCTGGTCGAGGTTCGGGCGGCCCTCGACCCGCCTCGGCCGCCCTCGGCGGCGCCGACCCTGACGCTGACCGTGCACGACACCGGCTGCGCGACGGCCGGGACCCGCCCTGCCCGCGGCATCGGCCTGCGCAACGTGGAGGATCGGTTGCGCCACCACTTCGGCGATGCCGCCTCGCTCCGCTTCGAGAGCGGCCGCGAGGGCACCCGTGTCACGCTGAGGATCCCGGCCCGGACCGCGGAGGCCGCGCCCCGGGCGGCGGAGGCGCGGTCGTGAGCGGGGGGCGACTGCGCGTCGTGATCGCCGACGACGAGCGGCCGGCGCGGTCGTTTCTCGCGTCGCTCGTGCGCTCGTTCGACGACGTGGAGCTGGTGGGGGAGGCCGCCAACGGCTCGGAGGCGCTGCAGCTGATCGAGTCGCTGAAGCCCGACCTGGCCCTGCTCGATCTGCAGATGCCCGAGCTGGACGGTCTCAGCGTCGCGCGGCTGCTGAGGGGCAAGCACCCGCCGCTCGTGGCCTTCGTCACCGCGTACGACGAGTACGCGGTCCGCGCCTTCGAGGTGAACGCGGTGGACTACCTGCTCAAGCCGGTCAGCGGGGCAAGGCTGCGCGAAACCCTCAACCGGGTCCAGGAGCGGCTGGAGCGGGGCGAGCTCTTCGAGGAGTCGCTGCGGCAGGTTCGGGCGGCGGCCACCGAATACGAGTCGTCAAAGCAGGTTGGGTACGTCGAGCGCCTTCCGGTGCGCCACGGCGACCACATCGTGCTGCTGCCCGTCGCGCAGATCGCATCGGTGGAGGCGGACGGCGAACTGCTCTGCGTCACGACCGGACGCGGCGAGCGTCACACGCTCGCGTATCGGCTGAAAGACCTCGAGGAGCGGCTCGACCCCGCCCGCTTCATCAGGCTGGGGCGGGGCGAGCTCGCCAACATCGACATGATCGTCAAGGTGCACCCAATGCCCGGCGGCACCTACCTGGTGAGCCTGCAGAACGGCCAGCAGCTGCCGGTGAGCCGCATCCAGTCGCGCATCCTCCGGGAGCGCCTGCTCAAGCTCTGAGGCGCCCCATGCGAGCCGGCGAGACAGGTCCGTCCGACAGGCGCACTTTCTGCGTGCCCAACAGCGAGGACGCCCTCGACCGACGACCGGCGAGACGCTTGTCCTACCGCCAGCGCCAGCCCCGGCCGCGCCCCGGCGCCGCCGCCGGTCCCGCACCGGAGCCCGGAACGCGGTTCGCGCCCGGTCCAAGCCGCCGCCCCTGGCCCCGCCGCCCCGGCCCGGGGTAGTGGTCGCAGACACCGTCGCCGTCGCGATCGAGGAAGGCCGGCCCCCAGCCGCTCGCCGAGCGGTCGGCGAACCGCCGGCCTCGCACGGCCCAGTTGTCGCACGTGCCGTCGCCGTCGGTGTCGACGAACCAACGTCCCCACCCGCGGCCCCACCCTGGCGGCGGAGGGGCGTCGGGCTGTTCGCGCCTTCGACCTGCGAGCCGGCCGCCTCCGGCGGCGCCGGGGCCTGCGGGGCCCGTGCCTGCGCAAGGGCCGGCGCGGCACAGAGCACGAGCACGGCAATCACCAGTACGCCC
>DAOPQX010000347.1:0-4022 GCA_035348395.1 Vicinamibacterales bacterium
GGCGGCGCCCGAGGCGCCGCCCAGCCAGCGGACCGCGGCCTCGCGCAGCAGCAGAAAGCTCGCGGCGCCTGCCGTGTTCCGCCCCATGTCGATCCAGCTCGCATTGCGGTCCGACTGCAGCACCTGGAGCGCCTCGACCGCCGAACCGATCGCCACGGTCGCGATGAACGCCAGCACCGAGGCGCGCGCCACGGCTCCCCTCCACGCCGCGCCCTCGCGGTTGGCGATCCAGCCCCGGATGATCAAGGCCAGCAGGCCCGACAGCGGGGCGTGCCCGAGGTTGAACAGCTCCTTCCAGAAACGGGTGCGATCGGGCGTTTCTCCGAACACGAGGAACAGGAGCAGCGCAGCGAGCAGGAGCGGCCGGACGGGGAGGCGCACCTGTCGAGTATAGCGGCTCGCGAACGCCGGGCGGGTTTTCGGCTATGCTCTCCCGGGCCGCCGCGGCGGATTGGCTGCTCCGGGGGTTCGAGCGGCGGGCCGGCACACTCAGGAGGCGACACGGTGTCCAGGGCGATCGGGTTCGACAACGACAAGTACCTCGAGGAGCAGAGCCGCGCCATCGTCGAGCGCGTCGGGCAGGTCGGCGGGCGGCTGTACCTCGAGTTCGGCGGCAAGATCACGTTCGACTACCACGCCTCGCGCGTTCTCCCGGGCTACGACCCGAACGTCAAGATCCGCCTCCTCCAGCGGCTCAAGGACCAGGCCGAGATCATCGTTTGCATCTACGCGGGAGCGATCGAGCGCCGGAAGGTTCGCGCCGACTTCGGCCTGCCGTACGACCTCGACGCCCTCAAGCTGATCGACGACCTCCGCGACTGGGGGCTGCTGGTGCGGGCGGTCGTCATCACGCGCTACGAGGAGCAGCCGTCCGCCAAGGTGTTCAAGGCGCGCCTCGAGCGGCGCGGCATCGCGGTCTACACGCACCGCTTCACGAGGGGCTACCCGACTGACGTGGACCGGATCCTCAGCGACGAGGGATACGGGGCCAACACCTTCGTCCCGGCCGAGCGGCCGATCGTCGTCGTGGCGGGTCCCGGGCCGGGCAGCGGCAAGCTGGCCACCTGTCTGTCGCAGGTGTACCACGAGCATCAGCGCGGCCAGGCCGCCGGCTACGCGAAGTTCGAGACGTTCCCGATCTGGAACCTCAAACTGAAGCACCCGGTCAACGTCGCCTACGAGGCGGCGACCGTCGAGCTGAAGGACGTGAACCAGATCGACCCCTACCACCTGGCCGCGTACGGCGAGCAGGCGGTGAACTACAACCGCGACATCGACGCGTTCCCGCTGCTCGCCCGCATCCTCGGCCGCATCACCGGCGAGACGCTGTACCGCTCGCCCACCGACATGGGGGTCAACCGCGCCGGCTTCGCCATCGTGGACGACAAGGTGGTGCGCGCGGCGGCGGAGCAGGAAGTGATTCGGCGCTACTTCCGCTACGCCTGCGAGTACGCCCTGGGGCTCGTGGAGCGCGACGATCTCGAACGGTCGAAGCTGATCATGGACGGTCTCGGGCTCGAACCCGAGCACCGCCCGGTGGTGGTCGCGGCCCGGGGCGCCGCGCGCGAGGCCGAGGCCGAGGGGAAGGGGAACGAAGGGGTGTCGTGCGGGGCCGCGATCCAGCTCGAGGACGGCTCGATCGTCGTCGGGAAGAACTCGCCGCTCATGCACGCCGCGTCGGCCGTCGTCCTGAACGCGATCAAGCAGCTGTCGCGGATTCCCGACGAGATCCACCTGCTGACCCCGAACGTCGTCGAGTCAATCGCGGGGATGAAGAAGGACATCCTGAGGATGAAGGCCGTCAGCCTCGACCTCGACGAGACGCTGATCGCCCTCGGGATCAGCGCGGCGTCCAACCCCGCCGCGAGCGCGGCGGTGGGGCGGTTGACGCAGCTGGCCGGCTGCGAGTTCCACACGACCCACATCCCGACGCCCGGCGACGAGGCAGGGCTGCGCCGCCTCGGGCTCAACGCGACGAGCGAGCCGCAGTTCGCGACGCGCGCGCTCATCCTGTAGGGCCCGGGTTAACGCCCGGGCACCCTCGTCAGCCAGGCGCGGCGCTCCGCCTCGCGCGGGTGGTCGCCGGGGCCCCCGTACGAAGTCACCCCGAGCACCGTGTACGTCGGGCACATCCCGACCGCCCCCGACACCGTCTGCATGAGTCCCAAGGCGGCCAGCGGCCACCTCCAGGCGGTTCGCATCCGTCCCGCGGCGGTCACCGCCAGCAGGCCGGCACCGATCCGCAGGAGGCGCTCGAGATCGCCGACGTTGTAGACCTCGAGCTGCTTCAGCTGCCACGGGCCGACCTGGTGGCGCTCCTCGAGCACCCGGGTCAGCTCGCCGATGGTGGGCTCGACGAGCGTGGTGCCGTTCACGTCGATCGTCGGGGTCCGGCGCTTGCCGTCGTTGAGCGCCTTGGCGCGCCCGAGCGCCTCGGGATCGCGGTCGACGTTCTCGTAGCTGTAGGCCACGCCGAGCCGCCGCAGGTGGCGCAGCGCGCGCTGCGTGTCCTCGCACCAATCGGCGCCGTACACGGTAATCATGGGAGCCTCCACGCCGGCACCCGCCTTCGCCGCTTCGCGGCGACGGCGAGGCCGGCGCTACCGGGCCGGTTTGGCTTTCCGCGCCCGCTTCCTTCCTTCACGATAGCGCGCTTCGGGAGCCGCCGCCGGCGGAGGCGGATCGGGCGCAACCCCGAACAGCTCCTCGATCAGGGTCGGATCGAGCATGCGGCCCTTCGGCGGCGCCTTGGCGGCGAGCGGGATGCCGCTGGCCGCGCGGGCGCTCAGTTCCTGCTCGTCCACGCCGCGGAGGCGGAACAGCAGCTCGGGCTTCTCGTCCAGACGTGCACCGGCGCCGTACAGAGCCGAGGCGACGTGCTTGCACATCGACGCGGCGTCCGGGCAGCTGCACGAGAACCGGATCTCGCGAGGGGTGGGAAACAGGCCGGTCTCCTGCCGGCACAAGTGCTCCATCACCCGGTCCGAGAGGCGGCCCTGCAGCAGTTCGACCACCGAGCCAATCTCGCCCGCGCAGGTCTGGCAGATCGCCTGCCACACCTTCGGCTTCACCGGCGCGATCCGGATTGCGACCGTGTACAGGCGGGTGCCGCTGACGAGCGCGCCCACCTCGCCCTCGGCAATCTGCAGGTCGACGACCGCGCCCTGCCGGAGGTACGAGCGGCCGCGGGGAAGCCGGTTGGCGTAGTCGCTGTAGCGCTCGAGGTTCTCGCACCAGGCCTTGCCCCAGAAGGTGGAGGCAATCTCGCGCCCCTCGACCGAGACGGGCCACAGCTCGCGGCCGGCCTTGCGCAGCGCGGCGGCGGCCTGCTGCGCGCGCTGGCGCCGCTCGGACGACGACACATGGGGCGCGAAGCCGAAGTCGTCGGCCCATTCCGTCCGCCGGAACGCCCTCCTCCTGCGCCGGAACGCCATGCGCCTATTGCAGCACACAACCGCCGCGATCGAGATCACCTTGACCACAAAGACAGGGGCACAGGGGTGCTCCCAACGGAAGTGTCATGGCGCGATCGGGGTCACGTTCAACGCAGAGACGCGGAGGCGTCAATCTCCGCGCCTCTGTGGTTGATCTTCGGTCTCTGCGTTCGTCTCTGCGTCTCGGCGCCTCTGCGTCTAACGTGGACAGCGCGTCACTTCCGGTCCTCCGTCATCGCGGCCCGCGCGTCGAGGGCGACCAGGCGCAGCAGTTCCTCGTCCGGCATCTCGGTGAGCAGCAGCTCGGCGCCCCCCTCGAGGATGTCCTTCGCCAGCCCGCGCTTGGATGCAATCAGGCCGTCGATCCGCTCTTCCACGGTGCCGCGGCAGACGAACTTGTGGACGAGCACGTTGCGCGTCTGGCCGATCCGGAAGGCGCGGTCGGTGGCCTGGTCCTCGACCGCCGGGTTCCACCAGCGGTCCACGTGCACGACGTGCGAGGCGGCGGTCAGGTTGAGACCCGTTCCGCCGGCCTTGAGCGACAGGACGAAAAACGGGACGCGCTCGTCCTCCTGGAAGCGCTCGACG
>DAOPQX010000348.1:0-4019 GCA_035348395.1 Vicinamibacterales bacterium
CCAACCTGCCCTACGACTCGCAGGGCAACCTGGTGAACCAGAACGGCGTCGGCACGATCAGCAGCGTCGGGCCTGCCCGCCAGCTCCAGCTGATGGGCCGGTTCCAGTTCTAGGCTGACGGTTTGGGTGTCGCCGTGCCGGGGAGGCGCGGCGACGCAGGAGAGCCTCGCTTAGGGGCCTCCACCTCCTGGGCCCCGGAGGGCCGGCACCCCGTCACCGTCAGCGGGGTGTCGGCCCTTTCTTCGTTAATCCCACCTGACAGACGTGGCGCCCACGTTCAACCCGCCTTCGCGCTTCGCGCTTCGGCGCGGCGGGATCTTTGCGCCTCCACGGTGAGGGTTTCCGTTCACGCGGTGACGTGTAGCGTCAGTGTCTGCAGGTCCTCGTCCCGCGACGAGGATCCGACCATCAGCCGGAAGTCGCCCGGTTCGACCTTGTACTTCATGTCGATGTCGTAGAAGGCCAGCGCGTCCGGGGTGACCGCCAGGGAGACGGTCGTCGTTTCGCCGGGATCGAGCGTCACCCGGCGGAATCCCTTCAGCTCCTTGACCGGCCGGGTGACGCTGCTCACCAGGTCGCGCACGTAAAGCTGCACCACCTCGTCGCCGCGCCGGGAACCGGTGTTCGTGACGTCCACGAGGACGTGGGTCGACTCTCCCGCCCGGATCGTGTCCCGCTCGAGACGCAAGTTCGAGAAGGCGAAGGTCGTATAGCTGAGGCCGTAACCGAAGGCGAAGAGCGGAGCGGACGATTCGAACAGGTAGCCGCGGCGAGCCGAGGGTTTGTGGTTGTAGAAAGCCGGCACGTGCCCGACCGAGCGCGGGATCGTGATCGGCAGCTTGCCGCCCGGGTTGAGGTCGCCGAACAGGGCCTCGGCGATCGCCCGGCCGCTCTCCTGTCCCAGGTACCACAGCTCGAGGATGGCGCCGGCCCTGGCGGCCAGGTTGCGGATCGAGGCCGGGCGGCCGCTGAACAGCAGGGCGACGATTGGCTTCCCCGTTTCGGCGATCGCGTTGACCAGCTCGTCCTGCAGCCCGAAGAGCTCCAGGCTCGCGCGATCGCCCATGTGGTTGAGGGCCCAGGCCTCGCGCGAGGTCTGCTCGTTGTCGCCGATGGCCAGCACGACGAGATCCGCGCGGGCGGCCACCTCGGCCGCCTCGCGGATGGAGCGCCGATCCTCGTCGGGGTCGCTCGGCGTGACCTCGTCCTGGTTCCACGACCCGCCGATCGTAAGCTTGCAGCCCTCGTGGTAGAGGACCTCCACGCCCGGGGGCACGCGGTCCCGGATGCCCTGCAGGGCCGTTCCAACCTGGAGCGGCACGCCGCTGTAGCCGCCGAGCATCACCCGGTCGGCGTTCGGCCCGATCACCGCAATCCTCCGGATGGCGGAGGCGTCGATCGGCAGCACGCCGTCGTTCTTGAGCAGCGTGATCGTCTTGCGCGCCGCTTCGAGCGCCACCTCGCGGTGGGCCGGGTCACGGACGATGCGCTCGGCCTCGGCGGGATCGACGTACGGATCGTCGAAGAGACCGAGCCGGAACTTGGCGTGAAGCATCGGCCGCACCCGCTCGTCTATCAGTGACTCGGGCACGACCCCTTCCCGCACCAGCTCCAGCAGCGCCGGGTAGCAGTCGGGGTCGGGCAGCTCGATGTCCACCCCGGCCCTGACGGCGAGGGCGGCGGCCTCGCGGGTGTCGTGCGCCAGGTGGTGGCCGTACAGCTCGGGCCGCTCGTTCAGCTCGCGGATGGCGAAGTAGTCGGACACGACGAAGCCGCGGAACCCCCACTCCCCGCGCAGCACCTCGCCGAGGAGCCAGCGGTTGGCGTGCGACGGCACGCCGTCAATCTCGTTGTAGGACGGCATCACGCTCAGCGCGCCCCCCTCGACGATGGCGCGCTCGAAGGCGGGAAGGCAGACCTCCCGCAGGACGCGCATCGACACGTTGACGGGCGCGCAGTTGGTGCCGGCCTCCGGCTCGCCGTGAGCTGCGAAGTGCTTCACGGTGGCGGCCACCCGGGTCTTGCCGGCGAAGCGGCCGTCGCCCTGGAAGCCGCGCACGGCCGCGACCCCCATGCAGCCGATCAGGTACGGGTCTTCGCCGAAGGTCTCCTCGGTGCGCCCCCACCGCGGGTCGCGCGCGACGTCGAGGTCGGGAGCGAGGGCCTGGTGGGCGCCGCGGGCGCGCGCCTCGGCGGCCACCGCGGTGTACACGCGCTCCACGAGATCGGGGTCGAAGGTCGAGGCCAGCCCGATCGGCTGCGGGAAGCTGGTCCCCTCGCGCGCGGCGTGGCCGTGCAGGCACTCCTCGTGGAAGATCACCGGGATGCCGAGCCGCGACTGCTCGACGAAGAACCGCTGGATGGCGTTGGTGGTCTCGGCCATCGCGCGCGCGGTCAGGCCGCCGCCCGCGTCGCTCGGTCTCCCGACCTGCCCCAGCCCGTGCCCGTGGCCGAACCGCTCCCGGGCCTTCGCCTCGTCGAACCGCCCCTGGTCGTCCACCAGCGCGGCCGGCTTCTGCTGCCACACGCACAGCATCTGCGCGACCTTCTCCTCGATCGTCATCCGCGCGAGGAGGTCCTCGACGCGCTCGTCCACCGGCCGGGATGAATCCTTGTAGGGAAGCGTCGTGTTCGTCGTGTTCATAGCAGGCTCGCGATCGTTGACGACAGCGCACAAACGAAATGAACCACAAAGATCACAAACGGGCTTGGCCTTCGGGCGGTCGTCCCGCGCTGCTGCCCGGGACGACCTGCGGCGTGGCCCCTTCTTTGTGCCCTTTGTGGTACGCCCTCTCCGTGCCGTTTCTGGTTCCCCGTCCTTCGTGGTCCCGTCACGCGTACGTCGCGCGGCGAGCCGCCAGCTCCTGTTGGATGCGCAGGTTGAGCGTCTTGCCAATCGGGTACAGGGCGAGGCACACGAGCACGAGGCACAGGGCGAGGCCCGGGTAGATGCTCGCGCCCAGCCGGATCCCGAGCAGCGCGTGCGGCGTCTGCACGGCGTTCGGCACGTAACCGTAGGCGTCGATCACCCACGCGCTCAGCGCCCCGCCCAGGCTCAGCCCCGCCTTGAGGGCGAACAGGATGCCGGCGAACATGAAGCCGGTGGCCCGGCGCGTCGTTTTCCACTCGGAGTAGTCGGCCGCGTCGGCGATCATCACCCAGAGCAGCGGAACGGTGGGGCCCCAGCCGACCGCCCAGAGGATCCCGAGCAGGAAGAGCAGCCCGACCGACGAGGGGCCGACCAGGAACACGCCGAGCGTGGCCGCGGCAGTCACCGCGACGCCGGCACTGAACACCGCCTTCTTGCCGAACCGGTCGGCCAGCGGCTTGGAGCAGATGATCCCGCCAATCTGCACCAGGCTGCCGAGCACCATGAAGAGGCTCAGGCCGACCGCCGCCGCGTTGGAGTCGTCCGGCTTGACGAGCAGGCCGAGGGCGTCCAGCAGCGCCTTCCACCCGGTCGCCTCGCCGCCAAGGCCCGCGAGGCCTACCTTCCCCAGGAATTCCCGCACCTGCCCCTGGTCCATGTAGTAGGCGAACAGGTAGTTCGTGGAGCTGCCACGCACCACGAGCATCGTGAACACCAGGAGCGTGAGCACGAACATCACGATCCACGGGCGGCACGTGAACACGTCCTTCAGGTCGTCCTTCAGCGGGTGCCGCTGCCCCGGCGCCGCCTGCACCCGTTCGCGCGTCGTGGAGAAGGCGATGAGGTTCAGCAGGATGATCAGCCCGCCGAAGATTGCCATCGTGATCGCCCACCCGCGCGCCGAGTCGCCGCCGCCGAACTTCGCGACGAGCGGCAGCGGCAGCGCCTGGATGACGAACTGGCCGACCAGCGCGCCGACGAAGCGGTAGCCGGCGATGCTGCTCCGCTCGCTCGCGTCGCCGGTCATGACACCCATGAGCGCGGCGTACGGCGTGTTGTTCGCCGAGTAGAGCATCATCACGAGGGTGTAGGTCAGGTAGGCGTAGAGCAGCCTGCCCTGCGCGCCGACGTTCGGCGTGACGTAGACGAG
>DAOPQX010000349.1:0-3995 GCA_035348395.1 Vicinamibacterales bacterium
TATACCGTCTGGTCGAGGGATGTGTAGGCGTTCATGTCGCCGCCGGCCGCTTCGGCGGCATCACGTTCGGCAAGGACCCGGCCGGACGCCACTGGATCAACACCGCGTGCCAGCACGTCGGCGCGAGCGTCTGGTGGCCGAACAAGGACCAGCAGCGCGACGAGGTCGAGGGCATGCGGATCAGCGTCGCCATCCCCGACGACCTGGTGGACGTCTCGAACGGGATGTTCCTCGGCAAGACCGCCCTCGGCGACGGGTACACCCGGTGGGACTGGCTGGTGCAGTACCCGATCAACAACTACAGCGTGTCGCTGAACATCGGGAAGTACGTCCACTTCACCGACGCCGACCTCGCGGCCGGGAATCAAGGGTCACGGCAGGAAGGCCCTGCAGCAACGAAGATGGACTTCTGGGTGCTGCCCGAGAGCCTCGAGAAAGCCAGGGTTCAGTTCGCCCAGGCGAAGACCATGATGGAGTGCTTCGAGAAGTACTTCGGCGAGTACCCGTTCCGGAAGGACGGCTACAAGCTGATCGAGGTGCCGTACTCGGGCATGGAGCACCAGAGCGCGGTGACCTACGGCAACCGCTTCACCAACGGCTACCTCGGGCGCGACTGGACCGGCGTCGGCGTCAGCACGAAGTTCGACTTCATCATCATCCACGAGAGCGCCCACGAGTGGTTCGGGAACAGCGTCACCTCGATCGACGTGGCCGACGAGTGGATTCACGAGGCGTGGGGCACCTACCTCGAGGCGGTGTACGTGGAGCACGTGTTCGGCCACGACGAGGCGGTGAAGTACATCAACGGCTACCGGGCGAAGGTCGGCAACCGCGAGCCGATCGTGCAGCCGCGCGGCCTGCACCAGGTGCCGCCGCAGGACATGTACTTCAAGGGGGCGCTCTTCATCCACACCCTCCGCACGCTGGTCGGCGACGACGCGAGGTGGTGGCCTTTGCTGCGCGCCTTCTACCAGGAGTTCAAGTACCGCAACGTCTCGACCGAGCAGGTGGTGGAGTTCTTCAACCGGCGCACCGGGATGAACCTGACGCCGCTGTTCGACCAGTACCTCCGGCACGCCGCGCCGCCGCGGCTCGAGCTGGTGTTCCAGGACGGCGGCCAGGTGGCCTACCGCTGGCGGGCCGACGTGGAAGCGTTCGCGATGCCCGTCAAGGTGGGCAAGCCGGGCCGCTGGCAGGTGCTCCGGCCCACGACCGGGTGGCAGGTGATGACCTTCCAGGGCGGCAGGGACGACCTCGACGCCGCGACCGACGAGTACTACGTGGAGGTGGGGAAGTATTAGCGGATGCTATACTGGCGCATTGTTGCGAGCGCGGTGCGCGCGCCGTCCGGCTGACCGACCAGAGCCGTTTTTCGCCCGATGCCCGACATCCGCCCTCCCCGAACGACACAGCCCGACAACGCTCCGCCGCCCGGCAAGCGGTGCCCCCGCTGCCGCGTCGCGCTCGAGCACGAGCGGAGCTACGTGACGCGCGGCCTGACCGGTGTCCCCTCCTTCGAGCACCGCTTCGTGTGCCCGGCCTGCGACACCCACTACCGGTGGTCGAGCCGCGACCAGCGCTGGCGCGAAGTACACTGAACCCCACCCCCCTAGCCCCTAGCCCCTAGCCCCTAACCCCTACCCCCTGGCCCCCTAGCCCCTAGCCCCTAGCCCCTAGCCCCTAACCCCTAGTAGACTCCCGCCATGCAGACCTTCGAGAAGCTCGGCGCCTTCTACCTCGGGAAGCCGTACGACCTGGCGAGCGGCCAGCGCGGCGACGGGTGGTTGCTCTACGACTCGCGCGACCTGGTCACCCACGCCGTCTGCGTCGGGATGACCGGCAGCGGCAAGACGGGCTTGTGCCTCTGCTTGCTCGAGGAGGCCGCCATCGACGGCGTCCCCGCCCTTGTGATCGACCCGAAGGGCGACCTGGGCAACCTGCTGCTCACCTTTCCCAATCTCCGCCCCGAGGATTTCCTTCCCTGGGTCAACCCGGACGAGGCCCGGCGCAAGGGGCTCTCGGTTGAGGAATACGCGGCGCAGCAGGCGGCGCTGTGGTCGAACGGGCTCGGCGAGTGGGGGCAGGATGGCGCGCGGATCGCCCGGCTGCGCGAGGCGGCCGACTTCGCCATCTACACGCCGGGCAGCGAGGCGGGCCTCCCGCTCTCGATCCTGAAGTCGCTCGAGGCGCCGCGCGGCGAGGCGGCGGCCGACCCCGAGGTGGTGCGCGACCGCCTCTCCAGCACCGTCACCAGCCTGCTCGGCCTGCTCGGCATCGACGCCGACCCGGTGCGGAGCCGCGAGCACATCCTGCTCTCGACGCTGGTCGGCGCCGCCTGGAGGAACGGCGAAGACCTCGGCCTGGCCGACCTGATCCAGCGGATCCAGAACCCGCCAATCGCCCGCGTCGGCGTGCTCGACATCGAGGCGTTCTACCCGGGCAAGGACCGCTTCCAGCTGGCCATGGCGGTGAACAACCTGCTCGCCTCGCCCGGCTTCGAGGCGTGGACGAACGGCGAGCCGCTCGACGTGCAGCGCCTGCTCTACACGCCCGAGGGGAAGCCGCGGATCTCCATCCTGTCGATCGCGCACCTGGCCGACGCCGAGCGGATGTTCTTCGTCTCGCTGCTGCTCAACCAGGTGGTGGGCTGGATGCGGGCGCAGGGGGGCACCACGAGCCTGCGGGCCCTCCTCTACATGGACGAGATCTTCGGCTACCTGCCGCCGGTCGCGAACCCGCCGTCCAAGACCCCGCTGCTCACGCTGCTCAAGCAGGGGCGCGCCTTCGGCCTCGGCGTGGTGCTGGCCACGCAGAACCCGGTCGATCTCGACTACAAGGCGCTGTCGAACGCCGGCACCTGGTTCCTCGGCCGCCTGCAGACCGAGCGCGACAAGGCGCGCGTCATCGAGGGACTCGAGGGAGCCTCGGCCCAGGCCGGCCAGTCGTTCGACCGCAACCGGATGGAGCAGGTGCTCGCCGGGCTTCGCAGCCGGGTGTTCCTGATGAACAACGTCCACGAGGACGAGCCGGTCGTCTTCGAGACGCGCTGGGCAATGTCGTACCTGCGCGGCCCGCTGGGCCGGCAGGAAATCCGGAAGCTCACGCAAAGCCGCCAGACGACGGCCTCCGCAGCCTCAGCCCCCCCGGCACCAGCGCCCCCGGCACCTCCGGCACTCGTCACCGCACCTTCGGCACCAGCACCCTCGGCACCAGCACCCTCGGCACCAGCACCCTCGGCACCAGCACCCTCAGCACCAGCACCCTCAGCACCAGCACCCTCAGCACCTCCAGCACTAGCACCCTCTGCACCTCCAGCACCTCCGGCACCCCCTGCACGACAGGTGCTGTCTGTCCCCGTCCTCCCCCCCTCGGTGTCTCAGTTCTTTCTCCCGGTTCGCGGCGCGGCGCCCGCCGGCGCGCGCCTCGTCTACCAGCCGGTGCTCTTCGGCGCGGCGCAGGTTCGCTTCGTGGATTCAAAGTGGAAGGTTGACGCCGCCGAGACGCTGCAGGCGACGACGCCGGTTGCCGACGGCCCGGTGGCGGTGGACTGGGCGCAGGCCGGCGAGTGTCCGTTCGCCCCCGGCGATCTCGAGACGGAGCCCGCGCCCGGCGCCTCCTTCGCGCCGCTTCCTGCCTCCGCCCTGAAGCCGAAGAGCTACGACGCGTGGCAGAAGGCCTTCGTCGCGTGGGTGTACGGTTCGCGCAAGCTGGGCCTGTTCCGCTCGTCAGCGTTGTCTCTCGTGTCGAACCCGGGCGAAACCGAGGGCGATTTTCGCGTCCGCCTCCAGCAGGCGGCGCGCGAGCGGCGCGACGAGGCGGTGGCCGATCTGCGGGAGCGGTACGCGAAGCGGCTGGCGCAGCTGCAGGATCGCCTGCGCCGCGCACAGGAGGCGCGGGAGCGCGAGCAGAACCAGGCCAGCACCCAGAAGATGCAGACGGCCATCTCGTTCGGCGCCACGCTGCTTGGCGCGTTGATGGGCCGCAAGAAGGTCACC
>DAOPQX010000350.1:0-1217 GCA_035348395.1 Vicinamibacterales bacterium
CCTCGAGGCGATGGGGCTCGGCCTGCTGCCGCCGGCGGACGAGCGCCTCTGGACGCTCAACGCGGTGCGAGTCCCCGACGGCGTGGACGAGGCGCGCGCGCGGCGGGAGCTGCTCGAGCGCTTCAACATGGAGATCGGGTCGGGACTCGGCCCGCTGGCGGGGAAGATCTGGCGCGTCGGCCTCATGGGGAACGGCTCCACGCCGCAGATGGTGCTGCTCTTCCTCGGCGCGCTCGAAGCGGTGCTCGGGTCGCAGGGGTACCGCGTGCCGGCCGGGGCCGGCACGGCGGCGGCCATCGGGGCGCTCTCGTGAGGGCCCGGCGCACCTCGAGGTCCTTGCGCGGACGGCGGCTGCCGAGGATCGGCCAGGTCGCCCTCGCCCTTCTCTGCGCCGGGTTCGGCTACCTCGCGTACGTCTACCTCACGCTGCCCGACGTTTCGTCGCTGCGGACGGCCAACCCCGCGACCACCGCGTTCATCGAGCTGCGCGTGCGCGAGGCCCGCGCCAAGGGCCACCCCGCGCGTCGGGAGCAGCGGTGGGTGGGCTACTCGCGGATCTCCCCGACGCTCAAGCGCGCGGTGCTGGTCGCCGAGGACGCGGCGTTCTGGCGCCACGAGGGGATCGACGTGGACGAGATCCGCAAGTCGCTCGAGCGCGACCTCGAGCAGGGGCGGTTCTCTCGCGGCGGCAGCACCATCACCCAGCAGCTCGCGAAGAACCTGTACCTGACGCCATCGAAGAACCCCTTGCGGAAGCTCAAGGAGCTGCTGATCGCACGCCGGCTCGAGGCGCAGCTCAGCAAGCGGCGCATCCTCGAGCTCTACCTGAACGTGATCGAGTGGGGTGACGGCGTCTACGGCGCCGAAGCGGCGGCCCGCGAGCACTTCGGCAAGTCGGCCGCCTCGCTGACCGCCGACGAGGCCGCGCTGCTGGCTGGCGCCATCGTCAACCCGCGGGTGCACGACCCCTCGAAGCCGACGCCGCGGCTGCTCGGGCGCCAGCGGCTGATCCTCTCCCGCATGGGCGTGGTGTCGCCCCCGTCCGACGCGGCGGCGAACCCAGGCCCGGCAGCCGCATCCGAGGCGTCCGGCCGGTAGGGCGCGGCCGCCACGTCCACGCCGCGCAGCCCGCCCGCCTCGCTTGTCTCTACAGGACTACTCGCCGCGTGCTGTCGATCAGGAACTGCCGCACCGCGAGATCGTCGTGGGTGAAGCTG
>DAOPQX010000350.1:1317-3994 GCA_035348395.1 Vicinamibacterales bacterium
GACGAGGGCAGCCCGTCCGCCCGTTCCACGTGCCGGATGCCCGAGGCGGCCGGATCGATGTGATACAGCTCGTGGACGACGGTGTCGAGCTTCGCGATCCAGCCTGGCGTTCCCTTGCGGTAGTACTTCTCCTTGCGGGCGCCGGTGAGCGTCTGGTTGCAGAAGCGGGGCAGCGTGAACGACACGAGGTACGGGATCGGGCGACCCTGGATCGAAACCGAGGGCGACTTGGTGACGAACCACCGCGAGCGGCGGGTGATCGATCCGGTTTCCCTGTCGCGCCAGTAGTAGTAGCCGGGCTCGCTGTCGGGCAGGGACAGGCAGTGGCAGGTCGCGAAGGCCCCCTCGGCGCCCGATCGGCCGTACCGTGCGAAGACGAGCAGTTCGCCGGGGTCGATATAGGACAGGCGCGGGACGCGCGCGACGATGTCGCGCATGAGAGTGCTGATGCGCTCCGTGTAGTTGATCATTCGCGCATCCGACGTCCGATCCGGTTGCTGCGGAAGGGGGGGAAGTGCGAAGAAGCGCCGCGACTATAGCGAACGCTTCGAGAGGGTGTCAAGTTCAGCCGTGCCAGGTTCAGCCGTTGGCGAGGCCCGCCCTTGCGCCCTCCGTTCGGCTGTTGTATCGGCGCGTCCCTGCGTCGCGATAGGGGGCAGCACCCGTCGGGCGCCGGCGTAGCGGCGCGACCAGTAGGGGGCCGACAGGCGGTCCTCGCGCACGACGCCTCGGCTGCTGGGGGCGTGAACGAAGGTGTCGGGCCCGGTGGCGATGCCCACGTGCGACACCCGGCCGCCGTCAATCGCGAAGAACACCAGGTCGCCCGGCTCCGGCGCCCCCTCCACCCCGATGCCCTCCTCGAACTGCTCGAGCACGCTGCGCGGCAGCGCGACGCCGGACCGCGCGAAGACGTACTGCACGAACCCGCTGCAGTCGAACCCGTCCAGGCCGGCGCCGCCGTTGACGTACGGCGAGCCCTGGAGCGAGAGGGCGAGGCTGGCAACCGCCTCGCCCGCGCCGGCGGCGGAGGGTGCCTCCACGGCCGGATCACCGCCGGCGGGGGAGGGCGCCTCCGGGGCCGGATCGCCTGGGACAGGGGAGGCGGCGATGGGCGGAGGGGCGCCGGGATAGGGCCGCGGGGGACGCCGTGCGGCGCCGCAGCCGGCCGCCAGCGCCGCGGCGCAGGCCAGGGCGATCGCCGCTAACAGCCTGTTTTCCGAGCACTTTAGGCGGGTCGGCCGGTTGACAGCCCTTGTGGCCTCGGTCAGAATACCCTCGGTTATGGAGCACACGCTCCTGCTGAATGCCTCGTACGAGCCCCTGAAAGTCGTGCCCTGGCGCAAGGCGGTGACGCTGTGGTGCCAAGGGAAGGTAGAGGTCATCTCCGTCTACGACCGCGAGGTCCGGTCGGTCTCCATCAGCTTCAAGCTGCCCTCGGTCATCCGCCTGCTCCGCTACGTCCGCATCCGGCGCCGCTTCGACTACGTCCCGTTCTCGCGCGCGAACATCTATGCCCGCGACGAGTACTCCTGTCAATACTGCGGTGAGACGCTGCCGGCCACCGAGCTGACCTTCGACCACGTGGTGCCGGTCACGCAGGGCGGCCGCAAGGACTGGGAGAACATCGTCACCTGCTGCATCTCGTGCAACCGCGAGAAGGGCGGCCGGACGCCGGCCGAGGCCGGTATGCGCCTGCTGCGCCGGCCGGTGCGCCCGCAGGCGGCGCCCGCCATCCGCATCACGATCGGGCTGCGGCACACCCCCGACAGCTGGCGCGACTACCTCTATTGGAACCTCGAGCTGGACGAGTCGTAGCCCGCCGCTTTTCCCTTGCCGCCCGTCGAGCCTTTCAAGGATGATTCACGCGCCGGCCGCGCGCGCGGCCGGCAGGAGGTCGTGTGTCGCAGCTGTTCCGGTTGAAGTCCCTCGACCGCATGCTCGGCGAGGCCGAGCGCGGCCAGTCGTTGAAGCGCACGCTCGGGCCGTTCCAGCTCACCATCCTCGGGATCGGCGCCATCGTCGGCGCGGGAATCTTCTCGACAATCGGCACGGCGGCGGCCGGGGGCGCCGGCCACACCGGCGCGGGGCCCGCGATCGTCGTCTCGTTCGTGCTCACCGCGATCGTGTGCGGGTTCGCGGCGCTGTGCTACGCCGAGTTCGCGGCGATGGTGCCGATCGCCGGGTCGGCCTACACCTACGCCTACGCCACGCTCGGCGAGCTGGTGGCCTGGATCATCGGCTGGGACCTCATCATCGAGTACGCGGTCGGCAACGTCGCGGTGGCGATCTCCTGGTCGGGCTACTTCCAGGAGCTGCTGCGCAACATGGGCGTCGGCTTCCCGGCCTGGCTCGGCACCGACTACCGATCGGCGGCCATGGCGGCCGGACAGGTCGCCGAGGCGGCCGCGGCGGGGATCGATCCGGCCTCGCTCGGCCCGGCCGTCACGCTGGCCGCGCAGGCGCTGGCCGAGGCCCCGCGGCTGGCTGGCCTTCCCATCGTCTTCAACCTGCCCGCCTTCGCGATCGTCATGCTGATCACGTGGGTGCTCGTGATCGGCATCAAGGAGAGCGCGTGGGTGACGACGGGGACGACGTTCCTGAACGTGGGGATCATCCTGTTCTTCGTCGTCGTCGGGATCTTCTACGTCAAGCCGGCGAACTGGACGCCGTTCTTCCC
>DAOPQX010000351.1:0-3941 GCA_035348395.1 Vicinamibacterales bacterium
TTGCAGGATGGCTGCCGGGTCCACGCGGCCATGCCGGTACCCTTCGTGGCGCTCGGCCGTGAGCGTGACGACCACGCGCGCCTGCGGGTGCTGCCGGGCGACGAGCGACAGCTCGTCGCCGAAGGCGAGGTCGTCGAGCGATCGCACCGAGTAGATCAGCGTGACGCGCCGCGCCGGCTCGGCGGCGACCGCGTGCCGCAGCATGCTGAGAAGCGGAGTGATGCCAATGCCGCCCGCAATCAGGACGATGGGCCGGTCGTCGGCTTCGGGGTAGACGAACGGGCCGGCGGGCGGGCCGATGGTGAGCGTGACGCCCGGTCGAAGCGTTGCGTGCAGCAGGCTCGAGACCGGTCCCTGGCGCTTGACCGAGATTTCCAGGTACCCGGGCGTCTCGGGCGAGGAGCTGATCGAGTAGCAGCGGGTGAGGGGCCGCCCGTCGGTCTGAATCCGCACGGTCAGGAACTGGCCCGCCTTCAAGACGAAGCCGGGAGGCCGCGCCATGCGAAACGTCCGGATGTCCCGCGTCTGCTCCTGCACGGCCAGCACCGGTACGGTGACGAATCCCTTGGCCGGCGTCACCGCGCTGGCGGTAGGACGGCAGGCAGCCGGCGGCGGAGCGGCCTCGCGGGGCGGCGGCGCCAGCCACTCGCAGGCCATGAACCACGCCAGGTGCGCGGCAAGTCCCGCCAGCACACCACCTGGCGTCGGCAGCGCCCACGGCGTGGCGGCGAGCGCGAGCGATGGAAGGGCGAGCAGCAAGACGCGCGGCGGGGCTCCGCGATGGAGGCGCAGCACCAGCATCGCCGCGTGGACGGTCGTGGCGAACGCCAACCAGGAGGACGGCACCGCCGTCGTCGATCCGAGCATGTGTGGTGCGCCGCCTGCAGGGCTGCAAGGGCAATACCAAGGGCTGAGCCGGCCTTGTCGCCGTGAGGATCAAGCTTGGCAACTGGCTGAACGGTAAGGAGTTGGGAACAGCTCGCCGGGCCGCGGACGGCCGGGCCGTCGAGCGTCGGCTTGCGGTGAGGATGTAAACGTTACGCAAGCCGCAGCACGCGGCGACGCCGCCGCCCGCTCTCGCCTTCGCTTCACCGGACGACGCGCCGCTCGCTCTCGCTTTCACCGGATGGCGGCGCCGCCATCCATCTCCTTCACCGGGCGGGGCTGAGCGCTGCCTCCCGCGGTTCACCGGGCTCCGCCGGTTTCGCGAGCAACGGGTGCGCCCGGAGCTTCCAAAGCTTGAAGGCGGCAGGGTAGACGAGCAGCTCCAGCAGGAACGAGGTCGCCAGCCCGCCGATCATCGGGGCCGCGATCCGCTTCATGACGTCGGCGCCGGCCGACGTGGAGAACATGATGGGCAGGAGGCCCATGAAAGCGGCGGCGACGGTCATCATCTTCGGGCGCGCCCGCTTGACCGCGCCGTGGAGGATGGCCTCGTCGAGGTCGGCCAGGCTTCGCAGCCGCCCCGACTCCGCGTACTCGTCGTACGAGAGGTCGAGGAACAGCAGCATGAAGACGCCGGTTTCCGCGTCGAGCCCCATCAGCGCGATCATCCCCACCCAGGCGGCAATCGAGACGTTGTAGTCGAGCAAGTAGAAGAGCCAGATCGCCCCGATGGCCGAGAAGGGAACGGCCAGCATCACCAGGCCCGCCTTGAAGGCCGACCGCGTGTTCAGGTAGAGCAGCAGGAAGATCAACGACAGGGTGATCGGGACGACGATCTTCAGCCGGTCCTGCACCCGCTGCATGTTCTCGTACTGGCCGCTCCACTGGAGCACGGTGCCCGGCGGCAGCTCGAGCCGCTCGCCCACCAGCCTCTTGGCCTCTTCGACATAGCTGCCCACGTCGCGGCCGGCGATGTCGACGAACACGTAGCCCGTGAGGAACCCGTTCTCGTTCCTCAGCATGGCGGGGCCGGTGAGCACCTGGATGTCGGCCAGCTGCTCGAGCGGAACCTGCGCCCCGGCTGGCGTCGCCACCAGCACGCGCCGCAGCCGCGGCACGTCGTCGCGCAGCTCGCGCGGGTAGCGCACGTTGACGGGGTAGCGCTCGCGACCCTCGATCGTCGTGGACACGTTCTCGCCCCCGATGGCCGACATGATCACCGACTGCAGGGCGTCGATCGTCAGGCCGTGGCGGGCCAAATCGTCCCGCCGCGGGACGATGTCCACGAAGTTGCCGCTGGTGACGCGCTCGGCGAAGACGCTCCGCGTCCCTTCGACCGGGCGCAGGATCTCCTCGATGCGCTGCCCCACGCGCTCGATGGTGGCCAGGTCGGCCCCCATCACCTTGACGCCGACCGGCGTGCGTACGCCGGTCGTCAGCATGTCGATCCGCCCCTTGATCGGCATCGTCCAGGCGTTGCTCACGCCGGGCATGCGCACGGCCTCGTCCATCTGGGTGACCAGGTCTTCCCACGAGATGCGGTCCGGCCAGATCGAGCGCAGCAGGGCGTGGGTGAATTCGGGAAGCCGGTGCGTGTACCAGCGCTCGACGCGCCGCCACTGCTCGCGCGGCTTCAGCGCGATCGTCGTCTCCATCATCGAGAACGGCGCCGGGTCGGTGGACGTTTCCGCCCGCCCCGCCTTGCCCATCACGCTCTCGACCTCGGGGAGGCGGCGCAACGCCTCGTCCTGCCGCCGCATCAGGTCCTGGGCCTGGGCGGCGGAGATGCCGGGGACGGTCGTCGGCATGTAGAGGATCGTCCCCTCGTTGAGCGGTGGCATGAACTCGGACCCGAGCTTGAAGTAGATCGGGATGCTGACGGCGACGGCGAGCAGCGCCGCGGCGATGACGCTTCTCGGGTACCGGAGCACGAAGCGGCACGCCGGGTCGTACACCGTGAAGATGGCGCGGCTGATCGGGTGGCGCTCCTCCGCGTGATACGTCCCCACCAGGGCGGTGGTCGCGGCCCGCGCCAGCCAGCGCGGCCGGAACCGCAGCGGGTCCATGCGCGTGAACAGCATCCGCATGGCCGGGTCGAGGGTGATCGCCAGGATGGCTGCGATCGCCATCGCGAGGTTCTTCGAGTACGCGAGCGGCTTGAAGAGCCGCCCCTCCTGGTCCACCAGCGCGAAGATCGGGATGAAGGCCACCGCGATGACGAGCAGCGAGAAGAAGACCGAGGGCCCGACCTCGGTGAGCGCCTCGAGCCGCACCTGGTGGAAGTCGCCCTTCCGCCCCTCGGCCTGCCAGCGGTGGAGCTTGTTGTAGGCGTTCTCGACCTCCACGATCGCCCCGTCCACCAGCACGCCGATCGAGATCGCGATCCCGGCGATCGACATGATGTTCACGGTCACGCCCATGTAGTACAGGGGAATGAAGGCGAGCAGCACCGAGACCGGGATGGTGACGATCGGCACGATGGCCGACGGGATGTGCCAGAGGAAGACGAGGATCACGAGCGAGACGATGATCATCTCGATCACCAGCTCGTGTCTCAGCGTCCCGATGGCGCGCTCGATGAGGCTGGACCGGTCGTACGTCGTAACGATCTCGACCCCCTCCGGCAGCGAGGGGCCCAGGTCCTCGATCCGCTGCTTGACCGCGCGGATGACGTTGAGCGCGTTCTCGCCGTGGCGCATGACGACGATGCCGCCCACCGCCTCGCCGGTGCCGTCGAGGTCGGCGACGCCGCGCCGCAGATCGGGTCCCAGCTCGAGGCGGGCCACGTCGCGCAGCAGCACCGGCACGCCTCCCGGCGCCGCCTTCACGACGATCTGCTCGAACTCCTCGAGCGAGCGGGCGTACCCGCGCCCGCGGACCATGTACTCGCGGCCGCTCCACTCGAGCAGCCGTCCGCCCACCTCGTTGTTCCCCGCCCGAACGGCCGCGACCACCTCCTCGAGCGGCAGGTTGTAGGCGGCGAGCTTGTTCGGATCCACCGTGATCTGGTACTGGCGGACGAAGCCGCCGATCGAGGCGACCTCGGCGACGCCGGG
>DAOPQX010000352.1:0-3921 GCA_035348395.1 Vicinamibacterales bacterium
TCCCGACGTTCACGTGCGGTTTCGAGCGGTCGAACTTTTCTTTCGCCATCGCGTGTTCCTCGCTCCGCCTTCGCGGACGCCGCCCTCGCGGCGTCCGCTCCGGCGGGACTCATGAACTGGAGCCGATGACCAGGATTGAACTGGTGACCTCGTCCTTACCAAGGACGCGCTCTGCCAACTGAGCTACATCGGCCAACGGGACCTAAACGGGCACCTCGTGCCCGGCACCAAGCACACCAGCCTTCGCTGCTTCGCAGCGACCCTGGCTTGCCATGAGCGAGGCCGGCTGCCCTTCGACTCGCGCGCCCGGGCGCGTCGAGGGCGAACACGCGCTCGCTCAGGGCATTCGACTCGGCTGCCGGCCGGGTCGAATGGAGCGGGAGACGGGGATCGAACCCGCGACCAACAGCTTGGAAGGCTGTGACTCTACCACTGAGTTACTCCCGCCTTCGCGACCTTGCGCTCCGATTCACTTGCTCGGGTCGCTACGGCGGGCAAGCCCGCTCATGCGACCCTGCGCTCCGATTCACTAAACGCCTTTTCCGCCTGCCATGAGCGAGGCCGGCCCTTCGACTCGCTGCGCTCGCTCAGGGCACCATTCGACTCCGGCCTGCCGGCCGAGTCGAATGGTGGGGAGGGGAGGATTCGAACCTCCGAAGCCACTTGGGCGACAGATTTACAGTCTGTTGCGTTTGACCGCTCTGCAACCTCCCCACACGTCGTCGGCCGGCCGGCTCGCCCGGCGGGCGGACGGACCCGATGGAGCTGGCGGAGGGATTCGAACCCCCGACCCGCTGATTACAAATCAGCCGCTCTACCGGACTGAGCTACGCCAGCCAGACGAAAGGACTCAATCTAGCACAAGCTGTGCCAAGCAAGCAAGTTTCGGTCACTTTTGGCCAGCTTTTTGGCCCTCACGGGCCGTCCCCGCCCGCTGGCGGAGCGCCTCGAAAAGCACGATTCCCGCAGCCACGCTCACGTTCAGGCTGTCCACGTGGCCCCGCATGGGAAGCGAGGCCAGCAGGTCGCATCGCTCCCGGACGAGCCGACGCAGCCCGCTTCCTTCCGCCCCGAGAACGATGGCCGAGGGCTGCGTGAGATCCACCTCGCTGTAGGGCAACGGCGCGTCGCCTGCCAGCCCCACCGTCCAGACGTTCGCCTCGCGCAGCTCCTCGAGCGCGCGGGCGATGTTCACCACGCTCGCCACCCGGACGTGCGCCAGCGCCCCGGCCGACGCCTTCGCCGCCGCCCCGTCGAGGGCGGCCGCGCGCCGCGTCTGCCTGATCACCCCGTCGGCGCCCGCCGCATCCGCCACCCTCAGGATCGCCCCGAAGTTGTGCGGGTCTTCCACGCCGTCCAGGACGACCAGCAGCGCCGGCCCGAACGCACCCTCCACCAGCTCGGCTACCCCGTAGTCGCGGGCCTCGTCAATCTCGGCCACGACCCCTTGGTGGCGGCCGCCGCGCGCGGCCCGATCGAGTTCGGCCGGTTCGGCACGGCGTACCGCCACTCCGGCCCCCGCGGCCAGCTCGAACAGCTGGCGCATGCGGCGGTCGTGTCGATCGGCGACGCGGATCTCCCGCACGCACCCGGCCCGCAGCGCCTCGATCACGGGGTTGAGGCCGTAGATGATCACATCCCAATCCGTCAGGCCCGGTCGAGTGCGTCGAGGAACATGCGCACGCGCTCGCCGCAGCCCGCAATCGGCGCCAGACCAGAAGAGGCCGGCAGATCCGCACCGCGTTCGATCGCCGGAACGGCGTGGTCGAGTTCGGGCCCGCCGGCCTCGCCAGTCAACGCCACCCGGATCGGGTGGAACAGCGCCTTCCCCTTCCGCCCGGTCTCGCGCTTCACCCTGTCGGCGGCTGCACGAAACGCCTCCCTGCTCGTGAGCCTCTCCGAAGCCGCCAGTTCGTGAGCCAGGCACCTGACGACCTCGCGCGCCCCGTCCTCGTTGACAATGGCCTGCACCTCGGGGCGGGCCAGCGCCCGGGCGGCGTCATAGGAGAACAGGAAGCGGAGGCGACCCGGGATGTCGGCAAGGCGGTCCACCGAGTCGGAGGCCATCACCACCACGCTCTCGAGGTATGCCCACCCCCCTGCGTCCGGCTCGGTCACGACGATGCCCTCTGCCCGCAAGAACGGCGCGGCGAGCCTCGCGAGGCGGGAGGCGCCGGCCAGCCGCATGTAGTGCCGGTTCACCCAGGCAAGCTTCTCCTCGTCGAACACGCCGGCGCTGCGGCCCACGTCCTCGAGCCTGAAGCGCCGGGCCAGCTCGTCGATCGGCAACACCTCCTGGTCGCCGCCGGGCGACCACCCGATCAGCGCGAGGTAGTTGAGCAACGCCTCGGGCAGGTAGCCTCGCGCGCGGAACTCCGCCACCGAGGTTGCACCGTGACGCTTGGAGAGCGGGGTGTGATCGGGGCCCATGACGAGCGCGACGTGCGCGAACCGCGGCGCGCGGTACCCGAGGGCCTCATACAGCAGTACCTGGCGGGGCGTGTTCGAGATGTGGTCCTCGCCCCGTACCACCTGCGTCACCTCCATCAGCGCATCGTCGACAACGACCGCGAAGTTGTACGCGGGGTTCCCGTCCGAACGAAGCAGGACGAAGTCGCCGATCGTGGCCCTCGGGAACGACACCAGCCCCCGCACCCCGTCGAGGAAAGCGACGTCGCCGCCCTCCGGAACCCTGAACCTCACGGCGGCCGGCTCGCCGCGCGACCGCCGAGCCGCGACCTCGGATGGAGAAAGGCTCCGGCAACGGCCGCTGTACTTCGGAGCCTCGCCGGCAGCGAGCGCCGCTTCCCGCTCTGCCTTTAGTTGCGCCTCCGGGCAGAAGCAGTAGTAAGCGCGCCCTTCGGCGAGCAGACGATCGGCCTGCGCGCGGTAGATGTCCAGCCGCTCCGACTGCCGGTACGGTCCGCGGTCGCCTCCCACGCCCGGCCCCTCGTCCCACTCGAGGCCGAGCCACTCGAGGTCCTCGAGAATCGCCTGCTCGGAGGCGGACGTCGAGCGCTCGCGGTCGGTGTCCTCGATCCGCAGGATGAACGTCCCGCCGCTGCCGCGCGCGAGCAGCCAGTTGAACAGCGCGGTGCGCGCGTTGCCTACGTGCAGGTGGCCGGTGGGGCTTGGTGCGAAGCGGACTCTCATGATCGCGATGCGGCTGCCCGCCGTTCCAGGAGCACGACCGCGTGCGCCGCGATCGCTTCCTCACGGCCCGTCGCGTCCACGCCCTCGTTGGTCTTCGCCTTCACGCTCACCGCGCCAGCCGGGACGCCCAGCGCCGCCGCCAGCGAGGCGGCGATCGCCTCGCGGTGGGGCCCGAGCTTCGGGCGCTCGGCGATCACGGTGAGGTCGGCGTTGACCGGGCGGTACCCGAGCGCGGCAACGAGCGCCGTCACCTCGCGCAGCAGCGCGAGGCTGTCGGCGCCGGCCCACTTCGGATCGGTGTCGGGGAAGTGCTGCCCGATGTCGCCCGCCGCCGCGGCGCCGAGCAGCGCGTCGGTGAGCGCGTGGCAGACGACGTCGGCATCCGAGTGGCCCGCCAGTCCCCGCTCGAACGGGACGACGACCCCGCCCAGGACGAGCCTGCGCCCCTCGACCAGCCGGTGGAGGTCGTAACCCATCCCGACGCGCAGCGCGGGTTCGGCGGACTTCGGCGCGACGAGCGCCTCGGCGATGGCCAGATCGTCGGGCGTGGTGATCTTGATGTTGCGCGTGCTCCCCTCCACCAGTCGCACCGCGTAGCCGGCGCGCTCGGCGAGCGCCGCTTCGTCGGTCGCCTCGATTCCCTCGCGCCCCAGCCTGACCGCCTCCTCGAGCACCTCGATGCGGAACGCCTGCGGCGTCTGGGCGAGGTGGATCGACTCGCGCGGCAGGGTCCGCGCGATCGAAGGCCTTCCACCCGTCGCGCCAGGC
>DAOPQX010000353.1:0-3907 GCA_035348395.1 Vicinamibacterales bacterium
CCAGGAACTCGGTGCGGGTGCGGGCACTGTTGCGGAAGGCGCCGAGCATCGCCGAGGTGACGGCCACCGAGTTCTGCTTCTCGACCCCGCGCATCGCCATGCACAGGTGCCTCGCCTCGATGACGACGGCCACGCCCAGAGGGTCGATCTTCTTCTCGATCGTCTCGGCGATCTGGCTGGTCATCCGCTCCTGCACCTGCAGGCGCCGGGCGAACACGTCCACCAGCCGCGGGATCTTACTGAGGCCGATCACCTTCCCGTTCGGGATGTAGGCGACGTGGCAGCGGCCGAAGAACGGCAGCAGGTGGTGCTCGCAAAGACTGTAGAAGTCGATGTCCTTGACGATCACCATCTCGCTGTAGTCGACGGTGAACAGCGCGTTGTTCAGCACCTGGTCCACGTCGGCCTTGTAGCCGCCGGTCAGGAACCGGAAGGCCCGCTCGACGCGCCGGGGCGTCTGCTCGAGCCCCTCGCGCTCGGGGTCCTCGCCCAGCTCCTTCAACAGCGTCCGAATCAGGTCCTGCATGTGCGTCTCTCTAGCCGTTCCCTTCCTAGCCCCCGATCAGCCCCGCCCGGATCAGCCGCGCCGCCTCGCGCGAGGCGTCCGGCGTGTCGACGTCGAGCCACTTCCCGCCGCCGATGTCCCAGGCGCGCATCAGGCCGCGCGCCGCCAGGCGGCGGATCCCGCCCGACAGCGAGTGGTCGCCGGCTCGCCCGCTTTCCTCGAGCGCGTCGAACACGCGGGGCGTGAGCATGAAGAGCCCCGTGTCCACCGCGGTGAACGTGTCGAGGTCCTTCCCGATGGCCTCGATGGCGTTGCCGTCCCGCGTGCGCACCTTGGTGGCGTCGTCCATGTCGAAGATGCCGGCCAGGTCGTAGTCCACCGCGAGGTACTCGCCGTCGGCGGGCGCGCCCGCCGCGAAGCGGGCAATCGCCCCGTGCTGGAACAGGTGGTCGGACATCGAGACGAGGAAGCGCGGCCCCACCGCCCCGCGCGCGCACATCAGCGACAGCCCGTTCGGCTCGTCGAACCGCGGGTTGTCGATCCAGTTGACGCGGAGGCCGTCGCGTTCGACCCCGGGGCACTTGCGCACGGCGCCGGCCCCGTAGCCGGTGACCACGTGGACCGTGGAGACGCCCGCCGCCTGCAGCCCGTCCACCACGCGGGCGAGCAGCGGCCGTCCTTCCACCGCGTAGACAGGCTTGGGAAGCGTTTCCACCGAGAACAGCCGGGACCCGCGCCCTGCTGCCAGAACCACCGCCTCGAGCCCGCTGCCCGGCCCGTGCGGCACCCCGACGTTCGAAGAGTTGTTGGTCATCGGCATGGCAAGCCGCGAAATGAGCGAGGGCAACTTTTCATTCTTCAGGTCCGGGCACGGTCGTGTCAAGGACAGGCCCGGCACAGTGGCACAGGCGTCCCGCCTGTGAACAGTGGCACAGGCGTCCCGCCTGTGAACAGTGGCACAGGCGTCCCGCCTGTGAGCTGTGCCACAATGCCCCGGGGGGTTCCCATGGCGATCGAGCGCGTCGGCATCCTTGGCTGCGGCCTGATGGGCAGCGGCATCGCGCAGGTTTGCGCCCAGGCGGGCTATGCCACCATCGTCCGCGAGGTGGACCAGGCGGCCCTCGACAGGGGCCTGGCCCGCATCCGGTCGTTCCTGGACGAGGGCGTGGCGAAGGGAAAGGTGGCGGCTGACGCCCGCGACCAGGCGTGGGCGCGGCTCAGCGGCACGACGCGCGTGGAGGAGCTAGCCGGCTGCGACCTGGTGGTCGAGGCGGTCGTCGAGGATCTCGAGGCCAAGCGGCAGGCCTACGCCGCTCTCCAACCGGTGCTCGGGCCGCCGGCCCTCCTGGCCTCGAACACCTCGTCGCTGTCGATTACCGAGCTGGCGGCCGCCAGCGGCCGGCCCGGCCGGTTTGCCGGCCTGCACTTCTTCAACCCCGTCCCGCTGATGAAGCTGGTGGAGGTGGTGCGGGGCCTCGAGACCGCCGACCGGACGTGGCGCGACCTGGTGGCCTTCGCCCGGTCGCTCGGCAAGGAGCCGGTAACCGCCCCCGACCGGCCCGGCTTCATCGTCAACCGGCTGCTCTTCCCCTACCTGCTCGACGCGGTGCGGTCGCACGAGGCAGGTCTCGGCACCGTCGAGGAGATCGACGCGGCGATGAAGCTGGGCTGCGGCCACCCGATGGGGCCGTTCGCGCTGCTCGACTTCATCGGGCTCGACACGGCCTATTCCATCGCCACCGTGATGTACGAGGAGTTCCGGGACCCGGCGTTCGCCCCGCCCCCGCTCTTGAAGCGGCTTGTCCTGGCGCGCCGCCTCGGGAGGAAGAGCGGCCACGGATTCTACCGGTACCAAGACGGGCCGAAGTGAACCGTTCGGCCCGCGTTCCGGCCCGCTCACGGCTTCCCTGGACCCTGTGAGTACCGCGATCTGCCGCCGGCCTGCGGCCGTGGTCGTTGCCGAAAACGACACGTTGCGGGCACGAGACGGTTCATACCTGTAAAGGCCGTTCCGCCAAGAGGTTATCGTGTCAGGCCGCGGCCGTGAGACGACGGGGTGTCAGCGCGGGCCGACAGCTCATGCACAGAGACGCGGGATTTCTAAGAAAAATCAGGCATTTGTCGGCTGCCCTGTTGGCTCCGTTCTTGAATAGAGAACGGGCAAGGGGAACCCACTGTGATGCTGACCAGGGTGAATCAGATCGGTCGACTCCGACGACCCGGTCACGCGACCCAGAAGGTCGTGGTAGTCAACGGCAACAGCGACATGCTCGAGCTGCTCGAGTCGGTCCTCGATGCCGGCCACTACGACATCGTCTTCGTAGCCGAGACCGAGCACGCGTACAGCGAGATCAAGCGGGCCCGGCCGAACCTGATCATCCTCTGCGTCGCCATCGACGACCCGAACGGATTCCACGTGTTGTCGATGCTGAAGCTCGACGAGGAGACGGCGGCCATCCCGATCCTCACCTACACGGGCGAGCCGGAGGGGGAGGAGACCGACCGCGAACCCGACGATGACAGCCCGGAGGACGAGCTGCCGCTGGTGACCCGTCGCCCCGAGTTGTCGATGAACTGAGGGGCCGCAGCGCAGGGCTTTAGCCCTGAGGCACACGTTAGCAGTGGCACAGGCGTCTCGCCTGTGACGGCATATGGCCCGCGGCGTTCCGCGGGTCCAGGCGGCTACGGGGCCAGGACCGGGAGTCCAGTATGTCGGCGCCGGCAGATGTCCGGCCTCCCGCGCTGGATGGGTCCTGGTCCCCGGACGCTGGGCCTGAGCCTTGAGCCCTGAGCCCTGAGCCGGAATCACCTCCGCGGCGGATTGACGTACGCGGCCGTCACGCTTTCCTCTCCGTTCGGTCCCACCGCAGACACCCCGAACACGTGATCGTCGATTGAGACGTTCCGGATGAGGTGTTCGCAGACGTCTCCCACCCGGACGGCGTGCTGCCAATCGGGCGTCCACGCCTCGCGCCAATAGACGACATATCCCACGGCACCCGGCGACGGCGCCCATCGCAGGTTCGCGTCGTAGCCGCTGGGCCGGCGGCCGAGCGTGGGCTGGCCGCGTTCGTCCGTCACGACCGGGGCGGGGGGCGCGAGGGCCAGCGAGGCGGCGACCGCCGCGTTCAGGCGGACGTTCCGCATCAGGTACGGGATGTTGACCCCCTCCAGCGTGTCGGCCGCCGTGTGCTGCCGCTCGTAGTTCTCCACGGCCTCGGTCAGGCGCACGGCCGCGAACCCCTGCTGGTTGAAGGCGGTGTGGTCGCCGCCGCGGCCGAAGCGATCGTGGCGGGCGACCAGGGTCACCTGCTGGGACGGGACGTAGCCGGCGCCCACCGCCTTGACGAAGCGGGCCAGCTGGCGCGAGGGCGAGTCTTCGGGCGCCTCGGAGAAGACGCG
>DAOPQX010000354.1:0-3888 GCA_035348395.1 Vicinamibacterales bacterium
CTGCCCGGCGAACCCTTCGAAACCCATCCCCTGCCGCTCGTACCTTCCGGCCACCGGTCGGAGTGATCCGCCCGCCTCCAGTGGCACAGGCGTCCGGCCTGTCAGCGCCACCGCCTCCAGTGGCACAGGCGTCTCGCCTGTGTCAGCGGCACCACTTCCAGTGGCACGGGCGTCTCGCCTGTGTCAGGGACGTTGGGACTTGGCTGCCCGCGCGGCTCCCGGCTTCGTCCCGCTCGCCACGATCACCGTGAACGGATCGCCCTTGCGCCGGGCGCCGACCTGCTGGCGCACCTCCGCGAATCCCGCCTTGCGCATCGCGGTGCCGAGCGCCCGATCCTCGAAGCCCAGCCAGCGATCGTCCAGCCGGTCGCGCACCCAGTGCTGGTCGTGGCGCCGGAGGTCGAGGACGAGCACCTTGCCGCCTGGCGCCAGCACGCGGGCCGCCTCCGCGAGCGCCAGCGCCGGGTCCGAGGCGTGGTGCAGCGCCTGCGAGAGCAGCACCAGGTCGACGCGGCCGTCCGGCAGCGGAACCGCCTCGATCTCGCCGCGCCGCCAGGTGATGTTCCGCAGGCCGTGGCGCGCGGCGAGCGCGCGGGCCGACTTCAGGACGGCGGCCGACCGGTCCACGGCAATCACGCGGCGGGCCCACCGCGCCACCTCGATGGTGAGATAGCCCTCGCCGCACCCCAGGTCTGCAACGGTCAATGGCGGCATCAGCAGGCCGAGTGCGCGCGCCCACGCGGCCCAGCTGCGCCCGGGCACCAGCTGCCGCCCCTCACCGCCGCCGTGGTCCTCGAAATTCTCCTGGCGCAGCCGCATCACCTCGTGCAGCCGCGCATCGTCTTCACGCCCGGCCGGCCCCGCCGAGACGATGGCGAAGTGGGCGTCGAGGAGGTTCCAGAGCGCATCGGCTGCCGCGCTGCCGTCGCGCGGCGCCACGCGGTAGTAGGCGAACCCGCCCGCGCGCTCCTCGGCCACCAGCCCTGCCTCCTTGAGCAGCCCGAGGTGCCGCGAGACGCCCGACTGCGCGACGCCCAGCACGGCGGTCAGCTCGGTGACGTTGAGCCGCTCGCGGGCGAGCACCCTCAGGAGGCGGAGGCGGGCCTGGTCTCCCAGGAGGCGATAGAGGGCCGGCGTCAGATCCACGCCCAGATCTGACCACATCGCTCCCGGCCGCGCAAACCCGGTGCGGACGCCGGCCGTTCTCAGTGAGCGTCCCGCGCAGTGGCACACGCGCAGTGGCACAGGCGTCCCGCCTGTGGGGGGCGCCCCCCGGAGGGGCGGCACGCGTCCTCGGACACGTAACATACATCAATTGACATACGTTGATATTTCTTCTTGACACCCCGCAGAGCCCGGCCCTAGAATCCATCCCAGAGTGTTAACCCTTCTCTTCCCCACCGGGCACCTGATGGCGATGCGAAGCCACAACATCGGTGGGGGAGCCGTGCCCGGACCGTAGAGACCGGGCGCGAAAGGCCAAGGCCAGGCAAACCCGCCGATTGGCAGCAGCCGGTCGGCGGGTTTTTTCGCGTACGAGGGGAGGGACCAGTGGCACCGGGCGGGCGATGGGACGTGGGCGTGCTGGGGGCGACCGGCCTCGTGGGGCAGCAGATCGTGCGGCGCCTGGAGGGGCATCCCTGGTTCAGGACGTGCTGGCTCGGGGCGAGCGAACGGTCGGCCGGGGCCCGGTACGGCGAGCTTCCCTGGCTGTTGAGCGAGGCGCGGCCGAAGAGCGTCGACGGCCTCCTCGTCGAGCGCGCGACTCCCGGGCAGGCGCCCCGCCTGCTCTTCTCCGCGCTCGACGCGTCGGCCGCCGGAGAAATCGAAACGGCGTTCGCCAAGGCGGGGCACATCGTCGTCAGCAACGCCCGGTCGCACCGCCTGGCCCCGGACGTCCCGCTGCTCGTCCCCGAAGTGAACCCCAGCCACCTGGCCCTCCTCGAGGCGCAGCGCCGGAAGCGGCGATGGCAGGGCGCCATCGTCACGAACCCCAACTGCTCGACCGCCTTCCTCGTCATGGTGCTCGCTGCCTGCCGCGAGTTTCGCCCTCGGCGGGTCGTCGTGACCACGCTGCAGGCGATCTCGGGCGCCGGGTACCCGGGCCTGCCGTCGTGGGACGTCATGGGCAACGTCATCCCGTTCATCGACGGCGAAGAGGAGAAGATCCAGGTCGAGACCGCGAAGATCCTCGGGACGCTGGACGGCGACACGGTCGACGACGATCCCATCGCGGTGAGCGCCCAGGCGACGCGGGTCCCGGTCGCCGACGGCCACACCGAGGCGATCAGCATCGAGTTCGACCGGCCGCCGTCGCAGGCCGCGCTCGTCGAGGCGCTCGCCCGCTTCTCGGGCCGGCCGCAGCAGGCGGGGCTGCCGTCGGCACCCAGGTCCCCGATCGAGATCGTGTCCGGGCGCGACCGGCCGCAACCGAGGCTCGACCTGGCGCGAGGCGACGGGATGACGGTGTCGGTCGGGCGCGTCCGCCCATGCCCGGTGCTGCACTACCGGCTGGTCGCCCTCGGCCACAACACCGTTCGCGGCGCGGCGGGCGCGGCCCTCCTCAACATGGAACTGCTGGCAGCGGACGGCTGGCTGGAGCACCCGGCCGGCGCCGGCGTGCGCGACCGGCAGCCGGCGGTCGCGGGCAGACACGTGACAGGCCCGGGAGGTGAGGCGTGATCGTCATGAAGTTCGGCGGATCGTCGGTGGCGACGGCCGCGGCGATCGCGAGGGTGAGGTCGATTGTCTCGAGGGAACCAAGGCCGCGGGTGATCGTGGTGTCGGCCCTCGGCGGCGTGACCGACGACCTGCTCTCTGCGGCGGCAAGCGCGGAGACGGGAGATCTGCGCCAGGCCCTGCGCGTGATCGACGCGCTGGGCGAGCGGCACCGCGAGACGGCCCGCGCCGCCCTGGCGTCCATCCCCACAACGCTTCTCCCGGCACTGGACCACTGCTGGTTTCGGGCCTCCGCGACGCTGCGAGCGATTGCGCGGCGGGGCCGTGGGTCGGCCCGCGCGCGCGACGAGGTCGCTGCCTGCGGAGAGCTCGCCAGCAGCCTGCTCGTGAGACATGCGCTCGAGGACGCCGGCCTGCCTGCGGAGTGGATCGACGCCCGGCGGGCGATCGCCACCGATGGCCGGCACGGCTCCGCCGCTCCACTCTACGCGCCAACCGCCGGCCGGCTGCGCTCGTCCGTCCTGCCGGTGCTCGGACGAGGAGGCATCCCGGTCGTCGGCGGCTTCGTCGGATCCACCCTCCGCGGCGTCACCACGACGCTCGGCCGGGGCGGGTCGGACCTCTCAGCGTCGCTGGTCGGCGCCTGCCTCGATGCGGAGGAGATACAGATCTGGACCGACGTCGACGGCCTGCTGACCGCCGACCCACGGGTCTTCGACCGGCCGCGCCCGGTCGCCGCGCTCACCTTCGGCGAGGCGGGCGAGCTGGCCCACTTCGGCGCGAAGGTGCTTCACCCGGCGGCCGTGGACCCGGCGGCAAACGCCAGGATACCCGTTCGCATCCTGAACTCGATCCGCCCCGGCGCGGCAGGCACCCTGATCGCGGGGCATCACGATGCCCGTCCCGGGCTTGCCGCCCTGGCCAGCCACCGCGGTCTCGCGGCGCTCGACGTGGACTGCACCCCCGCCACGCGCGAGCGGGTTCTCGTGCAGCTGTTCAGCGAGTGCGCGCGGGCGATGCTCGCCGTGCACCTGGCCGCCCTGGCGGACTCGCGGATCTCGATCGTGGCCGGCTCGGGTGCGCCGCTCGACAGGGTGGCGAAGGCGCTCGGCCGGCGCGCGGGCGTCCGCCGCCGCGAAGGACTTGCCCTGCTGGCCGCCGTGGGCGAGGGCCTGAGAGAGAGGGGCCCGGGCGAGGAACGCGCGGCGG
>DAOPQX010000355.1:0-3875 GCA_035348395.1 Vicinamibacterales bacterium
CGCCGAAGTGAAGGAGTGAGATCGCGGGCGCCCGGCTAGGCCGAGAGGCCGGCGGCGCGCAAGGCCGAACGAGACTGCGGAGGCACGCTTCCCGGGGCCTTGCCCCGCACCGTCAGCTGGGTGTAGAGCCACACCACGTTGACGGCCACCGGTGAGTTGCCGTACCGCGCGGGTTCGAAGCGCGCCTTCGAGATGCTGTCGAGCAGCGTCAGGATTTCCTTCTCGCGCTGGGCGCTGCGGAGGTTGCCCCCAGTGGCCTCGGCGTGCAGCAGCTCGAGGTTGGCAATCCGGCCCTCCCGCGTGAGCGATGCCGCAAGCGCGAAGACCGACTCGTCCTCGTCGGGCAGCACCGCCTCGGGGAAGGCGTCGCCGTTGGCCGCGCTCGGCAGCAGGATGCGGGTGTCGGCCTGCAGCGGGTTCCCGTTCGACCCGGCGGGCAGCGACAGGGTCGCCAGTACGCCTCCGAGCGAGTCGGGACGCTCGTGCGTTGCGTAGTAGAAGATCCCGAAGATGATGGCCACGCAGGCCAAAGTCGCACCGGCCGCCCCGAGCCCGGCCCAGACGAAGTGCATGTCTTCGAAAACGCGCTCGGTCCAGCCGCGAAGCGACTGCTCGCGCTCGGCCTTCACCCGGCTCACGACGGTGGCCGCGAGCCCGGCCAGCGACTCGCCGCTCTCCGGGACGCTGCGTCGCAGGAGTGCGCCAATCGCATCCAGCTCGGCCACCGCGTCGGCACAGGCCCGGCACGCGCGCACGTGAGCCTCGACGGCGATCTGTTCCGAGACGGGCAGTTCACCGTCTCTGTAGGCCGACAACTGACGACGCACCGTCCGGCACCCTCGGGCCCTCATGGCCTCACGCCTCCCTCAGCTGGGCCCGCAACGCCTCGCGGGCCCTCGTCAGCCGCGACTTCACCGTCCCGACCGCGACCCCGAGCGAGTACGCAATTTCCTCGTAGCTCAGCCCGTCGATCTCGCGCAGGATGATCGCCGTGCGCTGCTCGAACGGCAGCCCCTTCAACGCCGCGCCGATGCGCGACGCGAGCTCCTTCCGGCCGAACATCCGGTCGGGCTCCTCGAGCACGTGCGGCGAGGGCAGGTCGCCCTGCGCCTCGAGCCGCTGCTCGAGCGACACCTGATCCGACCGGCGGCGGCGCTTCCACCACCGCTGGCGGTTGCGGACCTGGTTGACGACGATGCGATAGATCCAGGTTCGGAGGGCGGACTGGCCGCGGAAGCGGCCGATCGTACGGAAGACGTTGAGGAAGACCTCTTGGGAGAGGTCGAGTGCCTCCTCCGGGTCCCCGAGGAGGTGCAGGGCGAGCTGGTAGACCATCCGCTGGTGCTCGTTCACCAGCTCGGTGCAGGCGACCTCGTCGCCAGCCGCGCAACGGCTGATCAACGTCGCCTCGCGGCCCCCGACATCTGACCAGCCAATGGCTGGCGCTCGCTTCACCGTCAGTTCCCCGGACACCGTGGGACGCTCCTCACTATAGCAGGTTGCGCTCGATCGTGTCAGGAACAGTTGGGCTTCGCGGCGCCCAGTCCACACCTCGTCCCCTTCACCTCGTTAGACCCGAACCCGGCCGGAAAGTTCCGCTGTGCTGCTACCATAGGCGCATGAGGCGGACCGTGGTCGCGGCGCTTCTGCTCGCCCTGGCAGCCACCGCGGCCGTGCTGATCTGGCAGGACGCGGGCCGCAAGGCCGCCTTCCGCCGGCTCGTCGAAGCGGGGGAAGCGGCTTTGGCCGCCGGCAACACGTTCCCCGCCCTCGAGGCGTTCAGCGGCGCCATCGCCCTGCAGGAGCACTCGATGATCGCCCACCTCCGGCGGGGCGAAACCTACCGCCGGCGGGGCGAAGCCGGACAGGCGCTGCGCGACCTCCGGACGGCCGTCAGGCTCGACCCGAACGCGACCCGGCCGCTCGAGCTGATCGGCGACATCAACGCCGAGCTGGCGCGATTCGCACGCGCCGCCGAAGCCTACGAGGGCTACCTGCGGCTCGACGACCAGTCGCCGCGCGTTCTCTACAAGCTTGCGCTCGTGCGGGTGCGCCTGGGCCAGCCGGCTGCGGCCTTGCCGCCGCTGCGGCAGGCCCTCGAGCTCGACGACCGCTTCGTCGAGGCCGCCTACCTCCTCGGCGTCTGCGAGCGCACCCTCGGCCGGCCTGCCGAGGCGGCCGCCGCCCTCGAATGGGCCGTGAGACTGTCGCCGGACCTGATCGCCGCCCGAGAGGAGCTTGCGGAGCTGTACGGCGCCGCTCGCCGCGACACCGACGCGCTGGCCCAGCTCGAAGCGCTTGCCGCGCTCGAACCCGACCGCGCCGAGCGGCGCATCGCGATCGGCCTGGCGCATGCCCGGGCCGGCCGGCGCGACCAGGCCGTGCTGACCCTCCGCAAGCTCGCGGAGGAGGAGCCCGCGAACCCTGCCGTGTTCGTCGCGATCGCCCGCGTGTGGCTCGACGCCGCCGAGTCGGGAGGCGACCGCATCATCCTCGGCAAGGCGCTCGAGGCGCTGGAGGCGGTCGCGCGGCGAGGGACTCCATCGCCCGAGGCGCTGACGCTGCTCGGCCGCGCTCACCTGCTCTCGGGTGACAACGCCGCGGCCGAACGGAGTTTCCGCCAGGCGACCTCGCGGCTCCCGGTCGATCCGGCGGCGCTCCTGCAACTGTCGCTCGCGGCCGAGCGGGCCGGCCATCTTGCCACCGCCCGCGACGCGCTGGTGCGCTACACGACCTTGTCGTCCGACGGCCTGGCCGGCCCGGAACGCGCGCTGCACCTCGGCGAGCTGTCGATGCGGCTGAACGAGCCCGAGGCGGCGGCGGCCTGGTTCGCCCACGCGGCCCAGGCCCCGGGTGCGGGGCCGACGGCGTTCATGCGGCTGGCCCAGGCCGAACTTCGGCTCGGCCGCCGCCAAGCGGCGCGGGCCGCGGTGGAGCGAGGGCTCCGGCACGACCCCGGGCACGCTGGTCTGCTCCAGCTCGCGGCCACCCTCTGACGCGGACCGGCCCGCCTCGACTCACGGCTTCCTTCAAGGCTCGATCGATAGGCGCGCCAGCAGCTTGGCGAGCCCTTGCCTGGTCACCCCGAGCTCGCGCGCCGCTTCGCCGCGCCGGCCTCCGCTTCGAGCGAGGGCGGCCCGAACGTAGCGCGCCTCAAAGATGGTTCGGGCCTGCTCGAGCGTCGTGGCCGCGCGGGCCGGGGCGCCAGCGATCGCGCCTGGCAGGCTTCCCGGTCCCACACTTCCCCGCTGCCCGGCCGAGACGGCGAGGGCGGCAATCACGTTCTGCAGCTCGCGGATGTTGCCGGGCCAGTCGTAGCGCGCCAGGGCCGTGATCGCCCCGGGCGACAGGGTCGCCCGGCTCCCGAGGCGGCTGGTGGCCACCTGCCAGAAGTGCGCGGCGAGCGTCGGGATGTCCTCGACGCGATCGCGCAGCGGCGGCACGACGATCCGGACGACATCGAGTCGGTACAGAAGGTCTCGGCGAAAGCGCCCTTCCTCGACCGCCGCCCTCAATGGTCGGTTGGTGGAGGCAACCAGCCGCACGTCGACGGCACGCGCGAAGTTCTCGCCTACCCGCCGGATCTCGCCCTCCTGAATGGCGCGCAGCAGCTTCGCCTGCGCGCGAGGCGTCAGCTCGCCCACCTCGTCGAGCACGAGCGTCCCGCCGTCGGCCTCTTCGAACAGCCCCTTCCGTTCGGCCACGGCGCCGGTGAAAGCGCCTCGCGAGTGGCCGAACAGCTCGGCCTCGAACAACTCGTCGTTCAAGGCGGCGCAGTTGAGCGCGCACAACCTCCGGTGGCGGCGCGGCCCGCGCTGGTGCAGCGCCCTCGCCACCAGCTCCTTGCCGGTGCCGCTCTCGCCCTCGACGAGCAC
>DAOPQX010000356.1:0-3856 GCA_035348395.1 Vicinamibacterales bacterium
ATCCGCAAGGAACTGGAGGAGAAGAAGAAGCGCGTGCGCCAGATCTCGGCTCTCCTGAAAGACGAGTCGAGCCGCTGGAAGGTGGTACGGGAGGAGATCCTCGCGGTCCAGCAGAAGTACGGCTCCGCCAAGGTGGACCGCCGCCGCTCGATCATCGAGTCGGTGGGCGAGGAGGTCGAGTACACCGCCGACGACTTCATCCAGGACGAGGACAACATCGTCCTCGTGTCTCGGGACGGGTGGGTGAAGCGGCAGCGCGAGGTGCGCGACCTGTCGACCACCCGGCTGCGCGAGGGCGACGTGGTGCTGGCCGCGCTGGCGGGGAGCACCCGCGCGAGCGTCGTGTTCTTCACCAACTTCGGCGTCGCGTACACCGCCCGGGTGATCGACATCCCCGCGACGACCGGCTACGGCGAGCCGATCCAGCGGTTCTTCAAGTTCCGGGACGGCGAGAAGGTGATGGCGGCCTTCAGCCTCGACCCGCGAGCCATCGGCGAGATCGAGGCAGACGAGGGAGAGGTGCCGAAGGTGCACGCGCTGGCGGTCACCAGCGACGGCTTCAGCTTCCGCTTCGGCCTTGGAGCGTTCGTCGAGCCGAGCACGCGGGCGGGCCGCCGGTTCGCACGGCCGGCCGAGGGCGCCGAGGTGGTGGGCGTGTCGGTGGTCGACGGGCGCGAGACGGTGATTGCCGTCACCGAGCAGGCGCGGGCCATGCTGTGCAAGGTCGAGGAGATCAACTTCCTCTCCGGGCCCGGCAAGGGAGTCATCCTCATCAAGATCGCCCCGGGCCAGGACCGGGTTCTCGGCTTCATCGCCTCGAAGGGGGACCGCGACCTGCTGACGGTCGAGACCAATCGGGGCGCGGCGCAGACGGTGTCCACGGCGAAGTACGAGGTCACCGGGCGGGGCGGACGCGGCCGCGAACTGCTGCAGCGCGGCCAGTTCAGGCGGATCATCCCGCCGCCGGCGGAGCTGCCGGGAGCGCTGGGGTAGGGCAGGCTGGTGCAGGCATAACGGCGGAGGCGACGTGGGTACTGCGGGTGTGAGCTGGGACGTCCTGGGGGTTGGCGCCAATTCGGTGGACCTCGTCCACGTGCTGCCCGCGTTCCCCGAGCCGGAGGGCTGGCGCTCGAAGATGCGGATCGAGCGGCGCCTCGTCCACTGCGGCGGGCAGGCCGCCACCACCACGGCCGCCTGTGCGCGGCTTGGCCTGCGGGCGAAGTACGTTGGCGTCACGGGCGACGACGAGCACGGGGCGCGCGTGCGCGCGGCCCTGGCCGCGCGCGGCATCGGCGTGGACGGCCTGGTCGTCCGGGAAGGCGCGGCGAACCAGTTCGCGGTCATCCTCATCGACGAGAAGAGCGGGGAGCGGGCCGTGCTGTGGGAGCGGGACCCCGCGCTGCGCCTCCGTCCCGGCGAGATGCCCTGGGAGGCGATGGAGGCGGCCCGCCTGCTACACGTGGACGACGTGGACCAGGACGCGGCGATCGCGCTGGCGCTCCGCGCGCGGGCCCGGGGCGTGATGGTCACGAGCGACCTCGATCGGGCCGACGGGCGCGCCGAAGAGCTGGTGGCCGCGGTCACCGTGCCGGTGTTCACCGACGGCCTGCCGCAGGCGCTGACGGGCCTCGACGACCGCGAGGCGGCGCTGCGGAAGCTGCGCCGCCCGCACCACCGGTTGCTGTGCGTGACGCTGGGGCAAGCCGGGGCGTTGGCCCTCGAGGGCGACCGCCCGATCCTCTCCTCCGGCCTGCACGTGGACGCGGTGGATACGACCGGGGCCGGCGACATCTTCCGGGGAGGGCTGATCCTCGGCCTGCTCGGGGGGTGGCCGATCGAGCGGACGCTCGCCTTCGCCAACGCGACCGCCGCCTTGTCGTGCACGCGCCACGGCGCCCTCGACAGCGTCCCCTCGCTCGGCGAGGTGGAGGCGCTGCTCGCGGAGTGCCGAATGTAGCGGTATGCGCCCCCTTTCTCCCCAGAGGCCGTCATGAATCCCTCTCGCTACCTGGTTCGCGACATCCCCCGCCGTCGGTTCCTGGAACTGGGCGTCAAGGCAGGCGCCGCCCTCGCGGCGACGCCGCTGCTGCTCGACACGCTGCTGGCCGCGCCGTCCCCGGCCCCCCCGCCGGTGGCAGTTGACAAGGCGGTGCTCGACCGCGTGCTGGCGAGGGCGTTGGCGCGGGGCGGGACGTTCGCAGACGTCTACCTGGAGAACCGCCTGTCGCGCAACATCCTGCTCGAGGAATCGCGCTTCAAGAGCGCCGAGGTGGGTATCAGCCAGGGGGCCGGCGTCCGGGTCATCGTCGGCGACAAGACCGGCTACGCCTACGCCGACGAGGTCACCGAGGAGAAGATGCTGCGGGCGGCCGAGGTCGCCTCGTTCATCGCGCGAGGCGGACAGCCGGCGCAGCCGGCGAGCATCTCCGAGCAGCGCCGGCCGTCCTACGTAACGGTCCGGCGGCCGCTGAACGAGGTGGCCGACGAGCGGCGGCTCGACGTGATGCGGCGAGCCAGCGACGCGGCGCTGAAGCACGATCCGCGCATCAGGATGGCCTCGGTCAGCTACTACGACGAGGTCCGCGGCCGCGTCGTGGCCACCAGCGAGGGGGCCTACCTCGCCGACGAGCTGCCCCTCCTCTTCTTCATCGTGCAGACCCTGAGCGAAGGGAACGGCACCCGCCACATGGGGCGCGAGCGCCTCAGCCGCCACTCCGGCTTCGAGATGTTCGAGGAGGTCACGCCCGAGGAGGTGGCGCGCGCGGCGGCCCGCGAGTCGATCGCGATGCTCGAGGCGAAGGACGCCCCGGCCGGCAGGATGGACGTCGTGATGCAGAACGGGTGGGGCGGCGTGCTGGTCCACGAGGCGGTGGGGCACCCCCTCGAGGCCGACAACATCGCCCGGCAGATCGGCGCGTTCACGGGAAAGCTGGGACAGACGGTCGCGAGCCCCGTCTTCACGATGGTCGACGACGGGACGATCCCGAACGCGCGCGGGACCACCAACTTCGACGACGAGGGGACGCCGATGCAGCGCAACGTCCTCATCAAGGACGGCGTGCTGCTCAAGTACATGACCGACATCCTCTCGGCCGGCCAGCTGAAGGCCGAGCGGACCGGGAACGGGCGCCGCGAGAGCTTCCGTTACCTGCCGATCCCGCGAATGACCAACACGTACATCGCGGCAGGGACGGACAAGCCAGCCGACATCCTCGCGTCCACGCCGAGCGGGTTGTACGTGCAAAGCCTGTCGGGCGGCAGTGTGGACCCGACCACCGGGGTGTTCAACTTCACCTGCCGCGAGGCCTACCTGATCGAGAACGGGAAGAAGACGACGCCGGTGAAGGGGGCCACGCTGATCGGGAGCTGCCTCGACATCATCCGGAACATCGACGCGGTGGGCGACGACCTGGCGTTCGGTCCCGGCATCTGCGGGAAGGGGCAGTCGGCCGAGGTAACCGCGGGGCAGCCCACCGTCCGCCTGCGCGGCATCACCGTGGGCGGGACGCGGGCCAGGAAGTAGGCGAGCGCGGGCCGGAGAACCTATGGACTACAAAGGGCTCACAGGGCAACTGGTGAAGACGTGCCTGGGTTGCGGCGCCGACGCGGCCGAGGTGTACCTCGAAGCGGGGCGCCGGCTGGGCATCGACGTCCGGAACGGGGCGCTCGAAACCGTGGAGGAGGCCGCCTCGCAGGGAGTCGGCGTGCGCGTGTTCGTGAAGGGACGCATGGCGTTCTGCAGCTCGAACGACCTGCGGCCCGAGGCGCTCGAGTCGGCCGCCGCCCGCGCGATCGAGTTCGCGAGGTCCACCACCGCCGACGCGAGCAACGTGCTGCCTTCCGAGACGGAGATGTC
>DAOPQX010000357.1:0-3838 GCA_035348395.1 Vicinamibacterales bacterium
CCTCGAGGAAGAAGGGCCTCTTCTCGGCGTAGTACAAGGCAAACCGCTCGTTCGCGGTCACCTGGCTGGCGTCCGACTCGACCTGGCTGAAGTCGGGGTTCACCGTGGCGTCGAACGACAGGTTGGTGAGACCGAGCCGGAAGTTGGCGCCCGGGTTGAAATCGGTGGAGCCGCGCTCGAAGAGCCCGTTCTCCCCGGCAGCCCCGTTGTTGGCCGTCGTGACGAACGGCTGCACCTCGGTGACCACGCCGCGCTTCAGGTCGTGGAGCCCTTCGATGGTGCCCGCCTGCGCGAGGAAGCTCGAGCTGGCGCGCCGGACGTCGGTCCAGGTGTCCTCGTATCCGGTGCGCTGCACCTTGCGCTGCACGTTGAACCCCCAGCGCTGCGCGCCGCTCCCCTGGTACCGCAGGCTCTTGAACGGGATCCGGATCTCGACGACGTAGCCGGTGTCGGTGAGACGGCCCCTCGAGTCCCACTGGTAGTCGGGGTTCTTGTCGGCCGTCCCCCCATACATCGTCCCCGCGTTGAAGGCCCCCTCGGTTTGGACGCCGTCCTCCTGCGCGCCCAGCGGGTTGACCGTGAAGAAGAACGCGCGGCGGCGATCGCTGAAGGTGTCGAGGAAGAAGGTGACGGTGTCGTCGCGCGTCAGGTTGTCGCGGTCGGCGAGCGTCGCGCGGATCGTGCCGGGCTCGCGGTCGTGCGCGATCACCCCGAGGTGGAGCGCGGTCGGCGAGTACCAGACGAGCACCTCGGTTCGTTCCTCGGCCGGCCTGCCGTCCACCGGGCGGTACTGCCAGAACCCGTCGAGGCGCGCGGCCGATGCCCACGCCTCCTCGTCGAGGCGGCCGTCGATCGTCACGGCGGCGTCGATCCGCGGGATGGGCACCGAGGGGGAGCCGCTGCCCTGGATGGCCGGGGCGGCTGGCGGACCACTTTCGGCGAGTGCGGGTTGCTGGACCTGGAGCAACAGGCAGAGCAGTGCGAGCACGTGTGGTTCCGAGAGGGAAAGCCGCTACGGCAGGGCCGCTGTCGGCGGTACTCGTCGCGGGGGCGGGCCGGGGACCGGCACGATTCTATCTCACCCCGGTGGACCGCGTGGTCCCGAATCCTGAATCCTGAATCCCGACTCCTGATGGGAATTGGGATTGGCCGTTCAACCTGATAGCATCCGGAAGTTCTTTCTTCCCGGAGGAGCCCACGTGAAACGAGCCGCTTTGATTCTGTCGTGCCTGCTCGGCCTGTCGGTCGCGATCCCTGCGCAGCAGGCGGTGCCGCGCCCGGAGTACCCGCGCCCCCAGTTCGAGCGGGCCGACTGGCTCAACCTGAACGGCCCGTGGGAATTCGAGTTCGACGACCGCAACGTCGGCCTCGACGAGGGATGGGCGGCCGGCGAAAGGCAATTCGGCCGCACCATCGTCGTTCCCTTCTGCTTCGAGAGCCGCGCGAGCGGCATCGGCGACGTGTCGTTCCATCCGTGGGTCTGGTACCGGCGCACGGTGACGGTGCCGCCCGCGTGGAAGGGCCGGCGCGTGCTGCTCAACTTCGGCGCGGTGGATTACCGCGCGATGGTCTGGGTGAACGGCCGGCTTGCCGGCGCGCACGAGGGCGGCAACACCCCGTTCGGGTTCGACGTCACGGCCTTCCTGAAGGAGGGTGAGAACGTCATCACCGTCCGTGCGGAGGATCCGCCGACCGATCGGTCGATCCCCAGGGGGAAGCAGTACTGGCAGGTGCAATCGTCGGGGATCTTCTACACGCGCACGACCGGCATCTGGCAGACCGTCTGGCTCGAGGCGGCGGGGACGAGCTACCTCGAGCGGCCGCGCGTGCGGACCTCGCTCGACGGCACCGTCCGGATGGACCTGCGCGTGGCGAGGCCGGTTGACAACCTCGAACTGCGGGCGACGGTGAAGCTGAAGGACCAGGTGGTCGCCTCCGGCACCGGGCCTGTGGTGGCCGGGCGCGCGTCGGTGGCGGTGGCCGTGCGGGAGCCCCGCCTGTGGTCGCCCGGCTCGCCCAACCTGTACGACGTGGTGTACGAGCTGGTGTCGGGCGGCCGGGTCATCGACCGCGTGTCGTCCTACTTCGGCATCCGGAGCGTGGGCGTGCGGCAGGGGCGCGTGACGCTGAACGGAGATGCCACCTACCTGCGGATGATGCTCGACCAGGGGTACTGGCCCGAATCGCTGCTGACGCCGCCGAGCGACGAGGCGATCCAATACGACATCCGGATGACGAAGGAAATGGGGTTCAACGGCGCACGCAAGCACCAGAAGGTGGAGGACCCGCGGTTCATCTACTGGGCCGACCGGATGGGACTGCTGGTGTCGGGCGAGATGGCCAACGCGTACGTCTACGACGAGGACTACGCGGCCCGGTTCACGCGCGAGTGGATCGAGGCCGTCGAACGCGACATCAACAGCCCCTCGGTCGTCGTCTGGGCGCCGATCAACGAGAGCTGGGGGACCCCCGACCTGTCCGACCCCAGGCAGCAGGCCCACCTGAAGTCGCTCTACCAGCTGACGCACTCGCTCGACGGCACGCGGCCGGTGATCGACAACGAGGGGTGGGAGCACACCGACCAGACCGACCTGTTCGCGATCCACGACTACGCGAGGAGCGGCGACATCCTGTTCGAGAAGTACCAGGACGTGGGCAAGCCCGGCGCGGACGTGCCCGACAACGCGCTGCCGGCGCTGGCGCCCGGCTACCAGTACAACGGCTCGCCGGTCTACCTCTCCGAGTTCGGCGGCATTGCCTTCATTCCACCCGGCCACCAGGTGCCGAAGCAGGCGTGGGGATACTCGGGCGTGGAGAAGACCCCCGAGGCGGCCCTCGAGCGGATGCGCGGCCTGTACGAGGCCATCGCCCGCCTGAAATTCGCCGGGCTGTGCTACACGCAGCTCACCGACGTCGAGCAGGAGGTCAACGGCCTGATGACGTACGACCGCAAGCCGAAGTTCGACCTGAAGACGGTGCGGGAGATCGTCACGCTCGCGCGATGAGCCGCGGGGCACGCCGCATGGCCCTTGTTCTCGCGTAACGGTTCAGCTATTCTCGACGCTCGTGTCGCACATGCCGATGGCAGATCCCTTCCAGCCCCCGCTTCGCAGCGAATGCCCCGAGGACACTGCTCCCCAGGACGCCGACGAGCCGGTTGACGAGGAACCTGAGCCCGAAGAGCCGCCGCGCGCGCGCGAGGGCCTGCCCCCCGGCTACCGCATGCGGGCCGATGCGCACTACGTCGAACAGTTCGTCACGCGGCGGGTCGGCGAGCCGCTCGAGCTGATCCCGGTCGGGCGCATCGACGGGCCGCACCCCACCTCGGGAAACCTCGAGCCGCTGGTCCGCTCGATCGCGCGTCACGGCATCCTGCAGCCGCTCATCGTGCGCCGGCACGAGGGACGCTACCAGCTGATTGCCGGCTCCCGCCGGCTCGCGGCCGCCATGGCGGCGGGGCTGGAGGCGGTTCCCTGCCTGATCCGGACCGGCGACGATACGACCTGTCGCGACCTGGCCGAGGCGGCAAACATCGGGCACATGCCGGCGCCACAAGCGCCCGCCCCGCAGCCGCTCCCAGAGGGATCGCCGCTGGTTCAGGCCGGCTATCCCGAGTTGATGGAGCACCTGGGGGCGATCAGCGCCTGCCTGCACCTGTTCGGTGAACGCGAGCGGCCGGTGCGCGAGCGGGTCGCCTTCGGCCTGATCCGGGCCGAAGTCAACCGGGCCGCGTGGCTGGCCCAGGCCCTCGCGGTTCTCACCGGGTCGCCGTCGCCTTCGCGGGTGCCGCTCGACCTGCGATCGCTCGTGCGCCGGGTTGCCGCGTCGATGGAGCCGG